>JBARIB010000352.1:0-8590 GCA_049799535.1 Allostellaceae bacterium
CTTTTGGTTACAGGAGCGCGAATGATTTCATCGCTGCTCTACAATGAAAACCCCGGCCATGACGACCGGGGTTTCTGTCCCTACAGCATTTCGCGATGCAGGGAAATGCATCATCTCCGTTGGGAGACAAGTCGATGCGGGCTCATTATGCCGACACCCTCGGGAGTTGCAAAAAATACCCAGAAATTAACTATAAATTGCCGAAGGAGGTGATCTCGCGCTCGATCACGCTGCCTCGCGTGCTTGCGCTGCGCGCAGTCTCGCCGAAGGCGAAGCTCGATAGCCGTCATATCCACCGAACGGCACCACGTTTTGCGTCGAGCCATGCGATGATCTGGTCGAGCCACACACAAGCCTTCAGCCGCGATCCTACTCTGACACGAAACAGGCGCTCGGCATCCCGAATGGCTCGTTGCGCGGCTCTCATGAAGCGGCCCGGTGGAAGCTGATACGACGTGGATGACGCGCCTGGACTTCACGTTCCCGCGGATCGCGACCGGTGATCTCGACATTGCCGTCCTCGGTCAACTGCCTGCGGCGAACCTTCCGCTCAGCGATCAGTTCGAGCCGAGTCCGGTGAAGATAATAGGCATCGAGGCACGGTTCAGGCGTAGGGGCCTGTGAAAGTAACGACTGGAACACGCGCCGGGAAACCCTCACCACGCCTTCATAGTCGCCGACGCCGATGCCGAATTCGACGGCGGAGCGCTCGGGATTCCATCGCGCGTCCGGGGGAAAACGAAAGAACATTGTCACCTCCTCGGAGGCGAAGGTATCATGTTCATGTAATGTGCTCAAACTCAGCGCCCCAAGCAGGGGCGTGGTCGAGCGGTTCGTCGCGACAGTGGGCGACCCCGTTGGGCTACCTGTTCTGCGTGAAGCCGAAGTATGCGAGGGCACCGGCCACAAGAACACCCAGCCAACTCACCCAGAATGGAATGTTTAAGCCGCCGATCTCCACCTGCCATCCAAAGATGATCCGCAGCAGGTGCATTATCGCCACGACGAGAAACAGCGTGGCGGTGACCGTCATATAGGTTTTTCGGTTCAATCGGACTGCCTTTCCGCCTCGCGTCCAACAATCCCGAGACTAGCTTACGGCTCATCACGGGTGATTTCTACGCGGGAGGTCAGCTAGGGCATCCTCTGTCCACCTATCGACTGTTGACCTATCTGCCTTTTCGCTTCCGGGCTTTGCGGGCGGCATAGCGGGCGTCGCGAGCGGCCTGCCGCTCGGCTTCCGCGGCGGCATCCCGCGTGATCCGCTCGGCGAATTCCGCATCTCTGGCCTCTTGCTCGGCTTTCAGGGCGACCTCACGAGCGGCAGCCTTGGCGGCTTGCGCAGCGGCTAGGTCAGCAGCCTGACGAGCTTCAATGACCAACTTGGTGGCCTTGCGTTCAGCGATACGGGCATCGCGAGCTACCCTGACGGCCTCCCGTGCCGCCCGCCGCTCGACGGCGGCGGGGCTCTCGGCAGCAGACCTCGCTCGGGCGGCACACTCCAGTTGGGCCTTCTTCGCATCTGCGGCTGCGCTCAGGCGGTCGGCAAAACTGGTGTTCTTGGACCTGTTCATCTCAGTCTTTTACGCTCAAGAAAACGGCTCCTGGCCCAAAGGATCGACGGTTTCAGATCGGCGCTCGCCACGCCATATTCCAGGGCATGGACGAGAACAAGATTGAAAAGCTCGCACGTCTGTCGGGGCGGGTCGCTTCGAAGGTCGTCGGTGCGCTTGAGCGACGGGGTTACGACATCCGTGGAAAGATGTCGGCTCCGATCAGCAGAGTTCCCCGTCGCGCTCCCCCTCCAAAGCCAAAATCGAATGACTGAACGGCAGCCGCAACCGAAACGGAACCCCATGAACCACACGATAGAGGAAGCGACGGCACCAGCCAGCCAGCGGCCCGTGCGGCCTACGATCGGCGGCTCGATCTACGTCAAGCCGCAGGACATCGCGTGGGAGTCGACCCAGTTCGAGGGCATTTCGATCAAGGTACTCTACGAGGACAAGCCGAAGGGGGAGATGACCTGCCTGCTCAAATGGGAGCCGGGTGCAACCTTACCCATGCACAAGCACCCGGAGGTCGAGCAGACCTTTGTGATCGAGGGCTCATTCTACGATCATGACGGCATCTGCCGTGCGGGCGAATTCGTCTGGCGACGGGTCGGGTCGTTCCACGAGACCCACTCCGACGAAGGCGCGGTGATCCTTGCCGTCTATCGTAAACCGAATGTCTTCCAGCACAGCACCGGGTGCGCCCGAGATCGTTTGCCCTGATCCAAGCAGGAACTACCTATGACACTTTACGAGTTGAGAACTTACACACTTCGGGTTGGCGCGATAGCGGAGGCCGTGAAGCTCTATCAGGAACTCGGCTTCCCGGCCCTTCAGAAGGGCGGGCAGGACAAGAAGCTGGTCGGCTACTTCCAGAGCGATACCGGCACCATCAATCAGCTTGTGCATCTTTGGAAGTTCGATGACGACGCCGACCGCCGTGCGCATTGGGCAGCAGTGTATGCGAACAAGGATTTCGTCGAGGGCTTCGCCCCGAAGTTCCGTCCGCTGCTAATGACGCAGGAGGTAAAGCTCCTCCATCCCGCTCCGTGGGGACCACACCCCTAGCGATCAGTGCGACTAATTACCCGCTAAACTCCGCTCGAACGTTTTTCGCCGATCCTTGATACATGAATGTCCACGGCTTCGGGCCTTGCATATAGGCCATTTCGATCGCGTCGATTTGGAATCCCGCGACGCGGATCAAGTCATCTGTCTTGCGATCGAGATGACAGCCCCCGCTGAAGCGCTTCCAGCACGGTGTCAACCGATGCTGCCATCGAGCGACCCGAATTTCCGGCGACAGGCCGTGCTCGACAAAAATCAATCGCCCGCCCGGCCCGAGAACCCGCCGCATTTCCATCAGCGCCGCGATCGGATTCGGGATCGAGCACAAGGTCCAGGTCATCACCATCGTATCGAACACCGCATCCGCGAAGGGAACATACTCCGCCGATCCTCGGAGCAGCGACACAGGAACAACCGCATCCGCCGCTCGTCTGCTCGCGAGCCGCAGCAATTCAGAGGACGGATCGAGACCAACCACACGAGCCACTGATGGGCCATACAGCGGCAGGTCAGCCCAGACCCGACGCCGACCTCAAGAACGAGACCTCGCGCCGTCTCGATTGTCCGCTGGCGGTACCGGTCGAGTAATCGGTTCCTCATAGCGAGGTCGAGCAGGCGCGGCACAATCCAGCGTTCGCAAAACCCCATTATCGCGGCCTACGCGGCTATAGCTCCTCAGTCACGGATAACTTTGCCGGTATTGACCTGTATCAAGGCCGTGAATCCCGCCTCCGCCAAGTTGTCGTCTGGCTTTCGAAATCAGGGGAGTGCTCATGGACGACATCTTCAAATCCAAGATCCTTGAGCTTTTGGATCAACATCGGCTCATGACCGTCGCGACGAATAGGCCGGATGGCTGGCCGCAAGCAACCACTGTCGGATACGTGAACGACGGCCTGACGATCTATTTCCTGTGCAGCCCGCAAAGTCAAAAACGGCCAACCTCGCGCGGGATAATCGAATTTCGTTGACCATCGACCACGATGTCTCTGACCCAATGGCGATCACGGGCCTTTCGATGGCAGCCCAGGCGGAGCCAGTCATCGACCCAACCGAAGTAGCCAAGGCGATGAATCTGCTCGGTACGAGATACCCGGAATATATGGCATTTCCGATGCCAAAGCCCGAGGGAATCGCTGTTTACCGGGTAGCTCCGAAGGTGATTTCCGTCCTCGATTACTCGAAGGGTTTTGGTCACTCGGACCTTATGAAGGTCTAGTCCGGAATGGTCCCAAGCATCGCGAGCCCGCCCGCTCAACAATGAACACAGGTATCGATCCAGTTTTAACTTCCCACGACCGCCCCCCTGAAAAATGGACCGGGGTTACCGTTCCTAAATGGGACTCCGGGAAGATGGAACGATACGTCGATCCGTAGCCGATCGAGGCTCCGTGGGGGCCTCCCCTCGATCGGCCTCGCCGATCTCGCCCTTCCTGACAACCGGGGGCGTCAATCCACAAAAGGGTACCCATCGTCGGGAGATGTTGTCGACCCTTCCCACTGCGGGAATTTGCGGCCCGATTGATCGGCTACAGCGGGTCGAGACGCGACGCAAATGCTCCGGTGACCTTACCACCCAAGAACCGAATTCGGCTCAGATCAAGCATCGGCGGTCGGTGTCGGGAGCGGCTCAGATGGTGGCGGAGCTACGCGAGAACGCGGTCGCCTCTGCCTCGGCTTCGTCGGCTCTGGCGCTGCTTCATTAACGGCATCGGACTTCGATCCGGAGCGAGTAGTCCGTCTCGGTTTAGAAGTCGAATCGACTTCCCCGTCTACATGTTCTGAGTCGGTTTCCGCTGGTGTCGGTGCTGGAGCCTCGTCTGTCTTTGGCTTTCGACCCAGGCCGAGTTGCTTCGCCAGGGTGGATCGATGCTCGGAGTAGGCCGGGGCCGTCAGGGGATGATCGGGCTGCACTCCCTAACGTCTCAGATATTCAGCCCGGTTTAAACCATGTCGGCTGCTGATGTGGCGGCGTAACGTTTTCCCGCGGTAGCCGCAATCCAGGCAGACCACGTAGTCGGGACGCACAGATTGGCGCACCGAAACGGCAGGGGTCAGCCCTTCTTCGACAGGGAGCCTGCCGTCCAAGCTCACGAAGGCTTCGGTGCACGGTGCCGATGAGGTCAGGAAGCTGACCTGCTCCGACTTTATGGTGTCGCAAGTAACTCCCAACGATTTTCGCGGTGAGTTGCCGATGACCGGTCTTTGGATTCCATGGCAGTCTCCCAGGCACGATTTTCTATTTCGCCTTATAAACCCGCATCGGATTCGAGGATACTTATTTCGTCATTCGAAACGAGGCACGAGACCACCACCGCCTTTGGCTTAGAAACGTTAGCAGATCCCGGTTAACGCACCCCGCTTGCTCCCGTCGAGGTACGGAGCTACCCTGCCACGTCCCGTAATGACAAAACCAAGGGACAGGTGGCATCCCACCGCAAGCCAATGCACTTTGAAAGAGGGAGGAGTTCGATGCCAACATTCATGTGCTTCCTGAATTGGACCGACCAAGCCGCAAAAGCGCTCAAAGACGCTCCGAAGCGATACGAGGCCACCAAAGCTCTAGTCACGAAACTCGGCGGACGACTGGTTTGCGCTTATGTCACCACGGGCCAATATGATGTGGCTTTGGTCGTCGAAATGCCGAATGGCGACGCAATGACTCAGTTGGCGGTTGCGATAACGTCGTCAGGCAATGCGCGCACGACAACCGTGCGGGCGTTCGCACCCGAGGAGTTTGGCAAACTCGCCGCCGAAGCACCCACGATGACCTGACCCTCGCCAATTTGATACCGGAGCGGGTAAGTAGGCGGTCTGTTCCGTGCTGGCTGTGATCGGGGCCTGAAAGGCCCGAGGACCAGATTCCAGCTTCGTTCTGTTCGAAGCTCTCGACGGCAGCCGAGGACATTGGGCAAAGTGGCCCGGCTAAGCTGGGAGGAGGCCGATGGAACGGATCGGGCAATGCCACTGCGGCTCGCTTCGAGTAATTGCCACGGGTGAACCGGATCGGGTTTATCTGTGCCACTGCAAGGCGTGCCAGCGCCGCACCGGCACCGCTTTCCATTTCGGTGCGAGTTATCCCAAAGATCGGGTGCGGCTCGCTTTTGCCGCGATATTCGGCCCAGCTTCGAGATTCTCCTCGATGGGAACCCGCAAAGGGTTCCTCAGATGGGAACCATCATCAGGTTTCGAGAACGCAGATCCGCGCCTCCCCACGGCTCGGGGTCCGAGCATGACGCGTGGCGCGCACCGCCTGTTCTCTATGCAAGGGATGGTGCTGTAGAAACGGTGAGGATCATGCCTTTCTGGATGAAAGGACGATCGCGCGTGTGCGGCGCGCAAGGTCGGCACTGGATGTGCGCTCGGCACTGCGGCTATATGTCGAGCGAGTGCCGGAGGCTGGAATTCATGTATATTTCACGGAAAACAAGGTTGTACGCTGGACCGGTCGCTACGGTCCGATGTGTGCAACAGCTACTTCTGTGGTGGCCTCCAGGCTTACTTGACAGGTGACGAGGTCGTGACGCCGACGATGGTCATCACTGGCGCGCGTGACAAGATGCGCACGTCGCCGATTCTGATGCCGTAAGATCCCATGTCGCCCGCGGCAGTCGACCGGCGCCCCAACGCGGCTGGGATCATGCAGACTGCTTCATCACCGCTTTAATTTGCTGGCACCGCAGATACGCCGGTCTAACCGCACTCTGTCAATGGCGCATAGACTCGGGAAATTCAGGGACACCGGCCCCGGCAAGCCGACTTCGTCAGGCGCGAAGTAGGTACAAGTGATAGCTGTCGCATAACATAGTGACATTTATGCTCACCCTCCCGATCAACATATCGATGGTCATGATGAGATGTCCGTTCGACTCGAACGGTGACAGCCGTGACTTTACCTCCTCTCGAACTGCGCGGCGATCGATCTCAGGCAGAGCGACATAGGCCTGCGCCATAGACCTAGGGATTTTCTGCGGTCTGCGCGCGCGTGTAAACCGCCAAAAAGGAGGCAGGAGCTGAAGCTGTAGGGAGCCGGTATGCGCTAGAGCGATAGGCAGCCAAGTGACCCCTGATCGACGTCAGGCGGCCTCGCTTCTGCCTCCGTCACGGGTTCGGTTTGGGTCGCACCATCTGGGCAACGAAAATGAGGATCACCGCTCGAAAGAGCGATTGAATAGCAGCGCCGGGATCGTCTCGTCGCATGGCTCACCAACACGACCAGCGAGCCGCGGGCATCGCTCGACGAGCGCCGCACGGTCCAGCACGTCTTCTAGCCGAGTGTGGCGCACGCAGACCGCCCCGCCGGGTCCCCACGCGGCCTCGAACGTCATCCCCGGAGCAATTTCGTCATGCTGGCTTCCGATCCTGTCGAAGAGATCGATCGGCGTACCGTTCCGGTATGGCCTATCCCATCGCCGCAGTAATCGGCCCGCACCAGTCGCACGCAAGTCTGATAATAATCCCCAAGCGAAGCCCCGTCGGGCCCTCGCCGCCATGGCTTGTACCCAAACCGGACGCATTTGCCCTCGGCTCCGCCGGTACAAGTGATTAGAAAGCGTCCAGCCAAGGCGACGTGCTCACCGTCATGCGTGAACGCGCCCGCGAGCGGGAAGCCGAGCTGTCGCCCTTCCGGATCTGGTTCGCAGAGGTTGCGCCACTCTCCGCTCGCGGGGTCCTGCTCGGACAAAGCATACAATACCACCTCGCCGGCTGGGTCCTTCGCGGCGCGCTCGACCGCATCAATACGGATTTGGCGTTGCTGACCGGAGCCGTCACCAAGCCCGGGAGCTGCTGCATTACCGGCGGGAAATTACACAGTGCGCCTCACGCTCGACCGCGACCGCTGGACCGCCACGGCTCCCGGCGATCCGGAGCAGCACTACCATAACAGCTGGGCAACCCCGCTCTACTGGTGACGGGCGACGCTTGCGCACGCTATTGCCGAAAGAGTCGGCGCAGCAATCCCGAAACTGTCGCTCCGGCGATCAGCAAGCCCGCGGCGGCAACGCCGATCAGCACAATTCCCGTCATCAACAACAACGCTCCCCCCAACGCCGCGCCGATCAGCAGCAGCGCGATCACGACGCCGAGCGGTCCCAGCCTTGCGATCCGAACGTGCACGACGCGGTCGCGGCCGGAAGCTATCCAAACCCTCTCTGAGTACGTGTCGCGCTCGCTGGGTGGGATGATCTCTGGCTCGACCTGTCGCGATTCGGCCGCCGGTGCTGGTTGCTGTCGCATCACTATGTTGACGACTACTCTGCGATATATGTGGGTCGAAGGTGCTCTGATGCAAAGGGATCGGTCCGATCGCGACACAACGGCTGGTGCTTCGAAGACGTCTCGCCCGATAGGATTGTGCGCGAGAGCCCAGCAAATGGGAAGGCGAGCGAGGGTAGCGCCAGAGCTGCAGATGAAACGGCTGATCTGGTTTGGAGTTAGCTTGACTCGGCGCTGGAGGAAAGCGGATTCGAACTGTTGGTTCCCCTACAGGTGGGATCGGGTAGGAGCTCGGTGCTATGGCTTCTTGTGGCCTAACAACCGTACAGCGCCGCTATTAGTCCACAACCAAAGATATGTCGGACAGAACGATGCCAACAAAAATGGTAGTGGACAAGACCACCCTTATCGCGGTAAATTTGAGCGCGTGCTCTGGGTCTCTAAGTGGCTGAACGATATCAGTTTTTCTGGTGGATCAGGGATAGCGCAGTTGAGCCGGCTCCTTTTATAGGCGGTAAATTGACCAGCGGGCAACCCCGTGTCGGCAGAAACATAAAGCATTTCAGTAGCTTAAGGCTGAAATAGCAGGAGAAGCTGCCGAGCGAAAAAAACAAGATTCCAGCTCATAAGGGCCCAAAATAGCGCCCTTACGCTTCCGATATCATCCACAAACACCCTGGAATCGTCGCTAATTCGCCAGCCGCCAGCAATCCCGCTTCAGAGACGGGTTCGCTCGTGACTCCCCCCTCCAG
>JBARIB010000353.1:0-2141 GCA_049799535.1 Allostellaceae bacterium
GCACCGGACGGCTCGGGGTCATGGGCATCTGCCTCGGCGGCCATCTGGCGTTCCGCGCCGCGATGAACCCGGACGTGCTGGCGGCCGCCTGCTTCTACGCCACCGACATCGACACCGGCACTCTCGGCAAGGGCGACGACAGCCTTGAGCGCGCGGGGGACATCAAAGGCGAATTGCTGACCGTCTGGGGCCGGCAGGACCCGCATGTCCCGCTCGACGGCCGCAACCTGATCCGGGCCCGGCTGGAAGCGGTCGGGGCCAACTTCCAGTGGCACGAGGTCAACGGTCAGCACGCCTTCCTGCGTGACGAGGGGCCGCGCTACGACCCCGCCCTGGCCTATCACTGCTACGGGCTGGTGTTCGAATTGTTCCACCGCCGGCTCGGCTCGGGCGACCTCGCCGACTGAACGCCCTACGCGCTGTCGGCGCCAGCATCAGGCGGGCGAGGCCGCGCAGCCGCAGGCTCACGGTAAGCGTATGTTGGTTAAGAACGCGGACGCACGACTAACCGGGCACCGGCCGCTTGGCGCCATAATGCCGAACCCCAACCGAAATGGGCCGCCGATATCGCGCTCTGACTACCGTTCTGGATTCGCGCGAGCGGCTTCTTGGTTCCCGATGCGGGAACCGATTTTCGCGCATTTAATCCCGAGATAGCTTCGTCATGCAACTCTCGGCGAAACTGGGTTTCGCATGTCGCTAGAACTCGAATATGCCCCGGGCTTTTCGGGATACAGCCCCGGGGTGCACTGTTGAGACAGACTCCTCGCGGGAGGAAGGCGGATTCGAACTCCCGGTCCCGCTCTTGCGAAAGGGTCTGCCGGGTGTTGCGAAGGGAGATGCCGGACGGATAGGCTGGGTGGCGTCATTAAGCACAGGTCCTCTCGCGAGACGGCGATGGTTGGCCGCGGACGCCCTCCCCACGGCCGTTCCTTTCACGGCGGGACCATCGGTCCGAAACCGGCTTCCTCCAGCAAAGAGTCGTGTGCGAACCACTACAACGGACCCAAAAACGGTCGCTCGCCGCCATACGACGAATGGTGGTCTCGAAGCCCGCAGAGTTGTTCCGGAACAAATGAGCGCCGCCGGTGTTCACATATTGGTCTGACGAACGGATCCGTTGGTCTGGGTCGGATTGGCTGCCTGCTCTGGCAAGACCGCGTAGCGCTTCTCTTACGCTTACGTGCCGCGTTCTATTGCTGGGGTGACGTGTCGGGCGATTTCGATTTCCTGATCGGCGGGGGGCGAAGTGGGTGCGTCGATGCGTGCCCACAATTGGGCTTCTTCGCCCCTCGGCCCACCGGAGACCTGGCCCCAGTCGTTGCGCACGGTCGTCGGTCTTCTGCTCGGGTCCAAGTTTCCGATGTTCGTCGCATTGGGGCCGGAACTGGGGTTCCTCTACAACGACCCTTACGCAGAGATCCTGGGCGCCAAACATCCCGCGTCGCCGGGCGCGCGCTTTCACGATATCTGGTCGGAGATCTGGCCCGACATCCTGCCGCTCATAGACGCGGCGATGTCCGGTCAGGCGTCCTACCGAAACGACCTGCCGCTCCTGATGAACCGTCGCGGCTTTGATGAGCAGACCTGGTTTACCTTCTCCTTTTCGCTGGTACGCGATGAGAGCGGCAAAGTGGCCGGGATGTTCTGCGCCGTTCAGGAGACCACGGACCGCGTACTCGCTCATAATGCGTTGCGCGAGCTTAATGAGACGCTTGAGCGCCGCGTCGCCGCAAGGCCGTATAGCGAAATCTGAAATCCGGAACCGCTGGGGGTGGTGGCGAACAGCGCGCCGCCAGGCAGGAAATCCTTGCCCACCGCATTCGACGGCAGGTCGAGGCCGAGCTCAGGGACCTGACGGGCGATATACGCGGTGAACGTGTTGCTGTTGGGGCCGGGCCAGGCGCGATACTCGTGCGGATAGGGATAGCGGGCGACCGCGGCACGGACATCCTCGATCATCGCATCGACACCCGGTCCGCGCCGGTCGAGGATGATCTGTGGTCGGGCACCGAACCAGTAATTGTCGGGGCCCATCCGGTCGACGCGAACCGCCGGGGCACCGTTGGCGACCGCGAAGCCGAGCACTTCGTAGCGCGTATACCGCGGTGCTCCAGTCGGTTTGACCGCGATCCACGTGT
>JBARIB010000354.1:0-4549 GCA_049799535.1 Allostellaceae bacterium
AGGCTCAGGGTTGCCGTGGGTTTGGCGGGAAGGCGAAAACGCCGGTTATCCCGACCTGGATTACCCGGCCCGCCGCTTCCGCTCCTCTGCACGACGTTTCGGCAAAAAAATGGCGCGAGCCCTGTGAAGCCGCTCGCATTGCGGGGACTAAACCTGCCGTAAAAGGTCTTGCTCGATTAATTATCTCCAAGTCGGGTCGGAGGAGTATCCCATGGCAAGAGACATCAAAGCTCTGGAAAGTGGCATGAGAAAGCTTCAGCAAAGTTGCGCTGAGCTTGGTTCACACAAATACTTCGATGAGTTCTTCCAGATCATCCACCGTCCTGGTTGGACGACGGTCCTGGATGAGTTCTTCGTCGGGGCGATGATCGCCAACATGCAAGACCAGGTCCAAAACGTCACCAAGCACCTCAAAACCCTGATGGAGGGCGCTCGTCAACTGGACCGGTGGGAACCGATTGGGCTTGCTCTTTCGCCGACGGAGGTCACGCCCATATCACCAGATCAGCGTGCCGAGCGATAACCCCCCGGCAGTGCCGCGCGCTCACGTACGAGAAGCCGACGTGGGCGCCGGCCTGTCTGCGTGTCGTGCGGGACGGTTCGGTCGGGTGAGGGGAAACTTAACGCGCACCCACTGCCGTCATGCGGACGGCTGATATGGGCTTCGAGCTATGTTACCTGCCCGACATGCCGGCTGTGCTGGTGCGCTGCCGGCGCCGAGAACGACGGCGAGACCGAGTGTGCACCACCTCGCTAGAGCTCAGCTCACCAGCCTGATCAGGAGCTCCAGTAAGACCTGTGAAGTGCGAGTTTAGCGGAAAGCACGCAAAGCGGTACACCTGTCGCCCTCGCCAGAGCATCCCAGGCGGCCAGTCGATACCGGCGACGGCAATCATCGCCATGCCCTCGTAGCCAACGAAATGCAGCGATTTGCGGGCCGCTTCGTAAACTTCGAGTGGCGCGAGCCGGCGGCCTTGAGCATCTCACCGAGATCATGGAGCACCGGAATGAGGTAGCGCATCGATCTGCGGATATACGGCTCGAGGTAGGCGCGTCTGACCACGCCTTCTTCCGTACAGAGATCGATCAAGATCAAGGGCCACTCGGTGAGTGTTGCGATGTGCGCTACGACGGGTCGCTTTAGCTTGAGCACGACCGGGCGCGCCTGGATGCTCTTCAGCGTCAATCTCTCGAAGTTCATTTCGCACCTCCTCGCATCTGTAGCACCGCCTCCGCCACAGCCCGCACGAAATCGCCATCGCCACTAGTCCGGCTGCACCCTAGCGCTGGCTGCAATCGCGCCGTTGTCAGCGAGGGAATTTAGGGCGTTTAAAAGTTGTCAGCTAGGTGAGCAGGTACTGCCTTCTCGTCCCATTCCAATCCGACGCCCTGCAGATCCGGAATATGCGACTTGCCGTCCTTGACCTCATAGGGCTGCTGCAAAATCGGATCCGTCCAATCTTGCCACTCGAGCCAATGCGCCGTTTCGGTGACCCGCATGCTGCTCGGGGGCAGTATCGGCCCCGTGCCAGCCTACAACAGCAATGGCCTCTGGCTGAGGTCCCCCGCAGAGGTGGCGAGGGAGGCCGTGGAACTACGCGAGGAGGGCGGTTTCGAGGGTCTGAAGCTGCGTCTCGGGCGTGAGCGTCTCTCCGATGATCTCGCAACAATCGCGGCCGTCCGAGAGGCAGTCGGGACGGAGATGAGTCTGATGGTCGATTTCAACCCGGTACTTCACCTCGGCGAGGCGCTGGAACGTTGCTACGCGATCGATGATCTCGGCCTCGCCTGGATCGAGGAGCCCATCGTCTACGACAACCTTCAGGGTTACGCGCGATTGACCGCGGATCTGAAGACTCCTGTCCAGATCGGTGAGAATTTCTACGGGCCGCGGGCGCTCTACAGCGCCTTGCAGATGAAGGCCTGCGATTACGTCATGCCGGATTTCATGCGTATCGGCGGTGTGACAGGCTGGCAGCGAGCGGCCGCATCGCCGCGGCGGCAGGCGTTCCCGTCTATACCCATCTCTATCCCGAGATCGCCGCTCACGTCAGATCGACATGTTGCCCCAAGAGACCATTCTCATAGATATGACTTAGCATCATATACGCTTGGGGGAAGCCTCCTTCGGCAGCAAGCAAATACCACTTCAAGAGGGCATAGCGTCGGTTGTTATTTAAACAACGCTATGGCCGAACGGACTGAGAAAGTCGCGGGTCGGGCAGCGACTCGCGTCTGGCCGAGATTGAGGGGGCGGCGCTTATCTGCGGTCGCGGCGGCCCGCTCCCACAGGAAATCGCCGGAGAAGCTGATGTGCTCCCAGCTGAGCGGCGATGTATGGGCGGGCCATGCATCGGGCACCGATTGTTCAGTCGCACGGAGATGGGCGATGGCGTCGGCGATGTCGGTGGATTTCCAGAACACGATCGCGGTGATGACGGGGTTGAGGCCGGAGGCACGAAAGGTGCAGATGACCTGCGCGAGGAAATGACGCGGCTCGCTCTTGTTGAGCCCGGCATGGCAGCGTCGGCGCAATTCCGGGCTTTCGAGCCAGTCGAGCACGAACAGCGTGCGTTCGATCCGCCCAAGCTCCTGGAGTGCGAGGTCGAGCTGGTTCTGGCGGCGGTAGGCCGCGAGTTTTCTCAACATGACGGACGGCGCCACGATGCCGGCCTTCAGCGACGCGGCCAGGCGGAGGGTCTCACTCCAGTGCTCGCGGATGATATCGGTCTTGATGCACTGACCGAGAATCGGCTCAAGAAATGGGTAGGTCGACGCCAGCGCGATACAAGCGAGCTTCCGTTCAGGCAGGTCGCGCAAGCGTGGGCAGAAGCGGAACCCAAGCAAGGCGCAGAGAATGAAGACGTGATCCGAGGCGCCGCCGGTATCCGTATAGTGCGTGTCAATCTTCAGCAGCGTGCCATGGTGCAGCAACCCGTCGAGGGCGTACGGCGCCTCGTGGTTCGTCGCCGACATAACCTTGATGCTGTAGGGGCCATGCTGATCGGAAAGGTGGTGTAAAAGCTGACGCCGGGATCGTGCCCATAGCCAGCGTTGATATCGCCGGCGGCATCGCCGCGCTTGGCCGAGTGAAAGAATTGCCCGTCGGATGAGGAGGTCGTCCCGTCGCCCCAGATCGTGGCGATCGGCAAGGCATGATGCGCATTGATGAGTCGCGCGAGCGCCGCCTTGTAGGTCTCGAGGCGGATATAGGCGTCGGCGATCCAAATCAGCTGATCACGGGTGACGCCTTGGCTGGCCGTAGCCATGCGCGTCAGCCCGAGGTTCGTTGCATCGGCCAGAATGGCGGCGAGCAACGCGTTCTCGTTGTCGCAGGCTTCGCCGGTGCGCAGATTGGTGAAGGCAGCGGAGAATTCGGCGGCTGACTTCGTGCAGCAGTTCTGTGATGCGCACCCGCGGCTGCATGGTATCGATCACGGCGGCCAATGCCTCCGCTCCGGGCGGGGTGGCCGCTTTAACGGGAGCGATCTGCAGACGGCCGTCACGCAACTCGACGCGAAAACGGCGGTTTCATAGAGCCGCCGGTTTGGCCGATCCTGGCCAGAAATCAGCCGCTTCCAATCCTTCCGGAAGGGCATTGGCGCGTTGGCAGGGATATCGCGTTTGCCGGACTGGTTGAGGTCCCGCAACAGGCGGATCGCCGAGAGCGTCGGGTCGTAAGCGCGCGCCGCCTTGAATTCCAACGCCTCAAGGAGGTCGGGCGCGAATTTGCGCAGCATCAGGTAGCGGTCCGCAGCGCCCCGCAGCGGGTCTTCGTCGGCGAGATCAGCCAGTACTTTCACCTCGCCCTGGGCGCGCAGCAATCTCGCCCAGCCGACGGTTTCGTCGACAACGGTGAAGGCGTCACGCTCGCTGCTCAGGGCCGCGCCGAGCGCTTCGACCGTCTACCGCGAGGTCAATCGGGCCGGTATTGAACGCTACCCTGCCGGGGCCAGGTCATTAGAAACGGCTGTCGAATTTGCTTCGGGAGAACTCGATGCTCGATCATGTAACCATCGGCGACAGCGATCTCGAGCGATCAAAGGCTTTCTATGACAAAGCCCTCAAAGCTATCGGCATCGAACGTCTGGATTCGGAAGGCGCAGAGTTTTTCGGATACGGAGCTCATAAGAAGGCCTTCTTCTGGATCGGTCTGAAACCGTCGACCATTACTGGTGTCCACGTGGCTTTTGCGGTTCCCGATCGCGCTGCCGTCGACCGCTTTTACGCAGCGGCTGTCGGCGCGGGCGGGCGCGACAACGGCAAGCCAGGGCTTCGGCCCAACTATCATCCGTACTACTACGGGGCATTTGTCCTCGATCCGGACGGCCACAACATTGAGGCCGTTTGCCGCCATCCTGCGCGATCGGGCAGTTCACAACTGAGCTCGGTGAACGTCATATTCTCCGAGCGTTCGACCCTAGCGTTGTTTAGATAACCTCGTCCGGCATCGGCCAGCAGGCTCTGCCGCAAGCGCTCTGCTTCAGCCAATGATGCGGGAATATCGGCCGATGGCAGCCCCGTTCGTAGAGCGTAGGCTTGCCGACCG
>JBARIB010000355.1:0-8201 GCA_049799535.1 Allostellaceae bacterium
GGACCTTGCCAGCGGCGGCCCGGATCCCGGCAACAGATGAAACGGATTGATGAGTACCCTGACCGACGAGATTGCGCGCCGGCGCACCTTTGCGATCATCTCGCACCCGGACGCCGGCAAGACCACGTTGACCGAGAAATTGCTGCTGTTTGGCGGGGCGATCCAGCTGGCGGGCGAAGTGAAGGCGCGGGGCGAGCGGCGGCGGGTGCGCTCGGATTGGATGGCGGTCGAGCGCGAGCGCGGCATCTCGGTGTCCTCGGCGGTGATGAGCTTCGAGCACGAGGGGCTCGCCTTCAACCTGCTCGACACGCCGGGCCACCAGGATTTCAGCGAGGACACCTATCGCACCCTGACCGCGGTCGACAGCGCGGTGATGGTGCTCGACGCCGCCAAGGGCATCGAGGAGCAGACCCGCAAGCTCTTCGAGGTCTGCCGCTTGCGCGACGTGCCGATCATCACTTTTGTGAACAAGCTCGACCGCGAGGGCCACGACCCGTTCGACCTGTTGGACGAGATCGAGCAGTCGCTGGCGCTCGACGTGACCCCGGCCTCCTGGCCGATCGGCATGGGGCGCGATTTTCTCGGCACCTACGACCTCTTCGCCGATGCGCTCTTATTGTTCGAGCGCGGCGTCCACGACCGGGTTACCGAACCGGTCCGCTGCAGCGGTCTCGACGACCCGAAATTGCCGCGGCTGTTGCCGAAGCAGGCCCTCGCCAAACTGCGCGAGGAGGTAGAGATGGCGAAGGGGCTGTGTCCGCCGTTCGATCACGAGGCGTACCGTGGGGGCCATCTGACGCCGGTCTTTTTCGGCAGCGCGCTCAACAATTTCGGGGTGCGTGAATTATTGGCCGGGGTTGGGGAGTTGGCCCCGGCGCCGCGCCCGCAGCCGGCCCAAGGGACCAATGGGCCGCGGGCGATCGCGCCCGAGGAGCCTGCGGTCGCCGGTTTCGTGTTCAAGGTGCAGGCCAATATCGACCCGCAGCATCGCGACCGTATCGCCTTTGTGCGGATCGCTTCCGGCCGCTTTCAGCGCGGCATGAAATTGAGGAACATCCGCACCGGGCGCCTGATGTCGGTGCAGGCCCCGGTGTTTTTCCTCGCCCGCGAGCGCAATCTCGCCGAGGAGGCCTGGCCCGGCGACATCATCGGCATCCCCAACCACGGGAGCCTCAGGATCGGCGACACCCTGACCGAGGGCGAGGCGATCCGCATCACCGGCATCCCCAATTTCGCGCCGGAGATTCTGCAGCGGGTCAAGATCGAAGACCCGATGAAGTCGAAGCACCTGAAGCACGCGCTCGAGCAATTGGCCGAGGAGGGCGTGACCCGCGTCTTCAAGCCGGCCAATGGCGGCGACTGGATCGTCGGCGTCGTCGGGCCGTTGCAGCTCGATGTCCTGACGGCGCGGCTCGCCGCCGAATACGGCCTGCCGACCCGCCTCGACGGCGCACCCTATCAGGCGGCGCGCTGGCTCCAAGCCGACGACCGGACCGAGCTCGAACGCTTCCGCATCAAGAATCCCTCGGCCAGCGCCGAGGACCATGACGGCGTGCCGGTTTTTCTCGCCCGCAACGCGTGGGATTTGCGTACCACAATCGAGGAATGGCCGAACATCCGCTTCAAGGAAACCCGCGAACAGAATTGATCAGGACACATTCCGTCGTTCCCGCAAAAGCGGGAACCCAGGATTAGCAACGTGCAGTTGGCCCTGGACTCCCGCTTCCGCGGGGGTGACGAGGAAAGTTTCGTCGCCGGCGTAAACTCAATGCCGCCATTCGTTAGGCGGAGGGGCCGCATCACCGAGCGGGAACGCAGCGGGGGCCGGCAAAGGCGCGGATTCGGGCCGCTCGGCAGTCTCGGCCTTGCGGGCCTGGGCGGCGCTCTTCAGCCGGGAATAGGAGCGCACGGTGAACGGGATCGAGCTGACATAGACGATGCCGACCGCGGTCAGGGTCAGCCACGGCTCGGTCGTCAGGAAGGCGGTCGCCACGCCAAAGGCGAGCAGGGTCGGGATCACCATGTGGTGCGGGATGCGGATGCGCTTCAGCGACACGGTCGGGACTTTGCTGATCATCAACAGCGCAATGCCGGTCACCGTGACGGCGCTCAGATAAGGCGAACGGAACAGCCAGTCGCCCCATTCGAAGCTCAAAAACATCGGCACCATGACCAGTCCGGCTCCGGCCGGCGCCGGCGCGCCGGTGAAGAACGGCGCGGCGTAGGACGGCCTCTCGCTGGTGGTCTCAGTGTTGAAGCGCGCCAGCCGCAAGGCGCAACAGACCGCAAAGAGCAATGCGATCGCCCAGCCGAGGCCGTGCAGGTCCGACAATGTCCAGAGGTAGAGGACAGCCGCCGGCGCCACGCCGAAGCTGACAAAATCGGATAAGCTGTCAAGCTCGGCGCCGAAGCTCGACGTCACCCTCAAGAGCCGCGCCATGCGCCCGTCGAGCCCGTCGAAAACGCCGGCTGCGATGATCGAAAACACCGCGGCCGGATAATTGCCGCCCATCGCAAAGCGAATCGCGGTCATCCCGGCGCACAATGCGAGCAGGGTGAGGACGTTGGGGACCATGCGGTTGACCGACAGAGGCGAGAGTGGCGGCACTCGCATCCGCCTCCGCCGCGCCCTGCCCGAACGCATCCGCAACGTTCTCCTCCCGCCACCGTCGAATCGACTCATTGCATCACACCCTGACGCGGCGGCTCCCGCGCGAGGCGGTCGGCGAGCACGGTTTCGCCGCCGACCATCCGCTGCCCGACCGCGACCAACGGCACATAATCCGCGGGGCAGTAAATGTCGACCCGCGAGCCGAACCGAATAATGCCGATTCGCTGGCCGGTAGCGACCGGCTGGCCTTCGTAGAGATCGCAGACGATGCGCCGCGCGACTAGTCCGGCGATCAGCACGAAGGCGACTTCAGGACCTTCTGCTGGTGCGATCCGGATCGCCAGCCGTTCATTGCCCTCGCTTGCCTTGTCGAGGCTCGCATTCACAAAGCGGCCTTTGGTGTAGCGCATCGCCGACACCCGGCCGCCGACCGGGGCGCGCGTGACATGCACGTCAAAGACATTGAGGAAGATCCCGATCCGGACAACGGTCGCGTCCCCCATTGCAAGTTCCGGCGGCAGGCCCGCTGGAGCGAGCGATACGACGATCCCATCAGCCGGGCTGACCAGCAGACCCGCCCGGCTCGGCGTCACCCGCCATGGATCGCGGAAGAAATAGATCATCCACAATGTCGCGACCGCCGCGACCCAGCCAGCCGGAACCCATAGGAAAAACAAAAGAACTGTGGCAAACGCCCCGCCGAGGACAAATTTGAACCCGTCCGGGTGGAGCGGGGCGAAGAAGCGTCGCAGCACGAGCCTGATCAGCTGCCTTCACGGCGCCAAGCGGCAAGGAGCCCGCCTACGATCAGCAGCAATGCCGCAATCCCTGGCAAGAGGGGTATTTCGCTGAACCCGGTGACCGTGTAGTCGCCATTGGCGCGGAAGCCCATCCAGTTCCGGCCCGCCGCCGCCCGGTCGGGCGAGATTCGCCGGACATCCGGGATCTTCCCCGAACCGACCCAAAAGATGCCGCCTCCCGTCGCCGTGACCACCGGCGCCAGCTTTTCGGGGGTGGAGCGGACATCGGCGAATTCGACCGGGTTCAACGGGCCCGCCGCCGCGAGAGCAGTGCGCGTACCGTCGGTGACGCGATAGAGACCCATTTCGCTGATCGGCAGCCTGCCGGAGCTACGACCCCCGCTTTCCGGCGTCAGTTTGAGGCTCCGGCTCGATCCGTCGGGCGCCGTCACGGTAACCGGGCGGTCGTCCGGGTCCAGCGATTGCCGGGTCACGACGAGACTGTCGCCCTCAACCATCGCTCGCAGATCGTTCTCTTCGAGATCGGGCTCTTTCATCAGCCAATAGGCCAAGCGCCGCAGCAGCTCAGCCTGCGGGCCGCCGCCCTCGAAGCCACGCGCCCAGAACCACATCTGATCCGAAAGCAATTCCGCCACTCGGCCCTGCCCGACCCGGTCGAGCACCAAAAGCGGCGCGCCGTGGTCGCCGCTCATAATCGTCACGCCGCGCTGCACATGCGCATCGACCTGCCGGAACCACCGTCCCCACAATGGTTGCCCGCCTGCCGCGCCCGATCCCGGCAGGTCTTCGGTCACCGGATGGCGGCGGCCCAAATCGGTAAGCTGCGGTTTGAACCCCTCTTCATATACCTCGCCGGTCGGGTCGGTCGGCAAGATTGCCCCGAGCGGGGTCCGGGATAGGCTCAAGGGTGTCCCAAAGCTAGGGCCTGCCGCTGCGAGAAACGCGCCACCCTTGCGAACGTAGCGCGCGACGTTTTCGAGATAGGCTTGCGGGATCACGCCTCTTCGGCTGTAGCGATCGAAAATGATCAGATCGAACTCGTCGAGCTTGACGTCGAACAGCTCGCGGATCGGGAAGGCGATCAGCGACAGCTCGCGGATCGGCGTCCCGTCCTGCTTTTCCGGCGGGCGCAGAATCGTGAAATGGACGAGATCAACCGAGGGATCGGATTTGAGGATGTTGCGCCAGACCCGCTCGCCGGCATGCGGTTCGCCCGACACCAACAGCACGCGCAAGCGGTCCCGAACGCCATTGACGACCACGACAGCGCGATTGTTGACGAGCGTCAGCTCGTGTGGACCAGGTTCGACCGAGAGCTCGAGGATATTGGGCCCCCCATGATCGACGGGGAATGCAAGCGGAACGTCTCGGCCGACCGGGATGGGACGTTGCTGCGGGGGACCGCCGTCTTTTCGCCAGGTCACGATTGCCTGACCGGCGCCGCTATTCTGTTCGCGGGGGGCATCTTCAGGCAGGTCCTCGACCCGGATCTTCAATTGCAATTCCTTGCCGACCAGGCCAAAGCTCGGCGCCTGGGCGACCACGAGCCGGCGGTCGCCCTCGTCGGGATGGCCCGAGAGCAGGACATGGAGCGGCGCGCCGATGGTTTCGGCCGCCGCCTTGGCATCGGCGGGCACATCGTGCACCTGCCCGTCAGTTATCATGGCCACGCCGGCGAGGCGCTGGCGCGGCACATCGCTCATCGCCCGGGTAAGTGCGTTGAACAGCCGTGTCCCATCGTCGCCAGCGCCCGGCTGAGGCTGTCCCGCCCGCACCACGCGAACGTCGAGGTCGCGTTCATGAGAGAGGCGGTCCGTCAGCGCACTCAGGACCTCCTCGGTCGCATGCTGTCGATCGCCGATGCGTTGGCTCGGTGATTCGTCGACGACCAGGATGGCGGTATCGCGCTGCGGCGCGCGCTTTTCTTCGACCACCGACGGATTGACGAGAGCGGCGAGCAGGATCACGAGCGCAATGGCGCGCCACGACGACCCGCGTGCGCGGCGCAGGATGCCGACGGCGAGCACAAGCACACAGGCGCCGCCGAGCGCCGCGATCACCAACCACGGAAGCAACGGAGCGGCGGCTAAGGTAAAGGCACTGTCGGTCATTGGCCCAGACGTTCCAGGATGGCCGGCACGTGGACCTGGTCGGACTTGTAGTTGCCGGTCAGAACGTACATGACCAGGTTGACTCCGAAGCGCATCGCCATCTCACGCTGCGCCTCGCCCCCCGGAACCACGGCGAAGGCCGGGCGGCCCTGTACGTCGATGGCCCAGGCACCGGCCCAGTCATTGGCACCGACAATGACGCTCGATACCCCATCGTTGATGCGGTCCTCGACCGGCTCGACCCATAATGTGCCGACATTCCAGCGCCCGGGAAACTCGTGCATCAAATAGAAGGACTTGGTCAGCACGTGATCGGGCGGGATCGGCACCAGCGGCGGCATCTTGACCCCGGCAACCAGCCGGCGCAGGCGTTGCGCCGATGATTGGGCGCCGCCCATTGGGCCAGGCGTCTGGTCGTTGGCGTCGCGGGTGTCGAACAAGATGGTGCCGCCGGTCTCGAGGTATCGGTTAATGCGCTCGACGGCTTTCGGTGACGGCGGGGCCTGGGCGGACACCACCGGCCAATATAGCAGAGGGAAAAAAATGAGCTCGTCGGTCTCGATATCGACTGCAAGCGGCTCGGCGGTTTCGACCGCGGTGCGGCGGTTCAGTGTCGCAGCCAGACCGATCAGACCGGCACGACTCACCGCGTCGGCCTCCTGGTCGCCGGTTCTGACGTACGCCAGGCGCAGTTCGGAGGTCGCCCGCACGACAAAGGCATCGTCGGCGCGCGCTACGGATGAGGCCCCGACGAAAACAACGAGGACGAGGGCGGCGAGTCGGGCAGGACGCCGCCTCAACAGGCCACGCAGCACGTACGCAATTATCAGATCAGCAAGCGCAAGGAGCAGGGCAGCGGTCAACAGAGGGGGCCGTAAGTCCGTCTCGCGACCAATTGAGAAGGTCTCGCGAGATGTCTCCGGCGGCAGTCTTTCTATCGGCAGCAGTTCCGCTATCCCCGCAGATAGATTGAGCGCGCGCCGGGCATCCGTCGTGCCGTAGAACCCAGGCGGGTGTCTGGGCGAGGCGGCTACGGTAGCTATCTCGTGGGCGGGGATCGGACGCGCCGTCGAGGGTGCGCGCTGCAGCCGGCCGAAGCCGTCAAGGCTTTCGATCGGCGGCAGAGCCTCGTCGCCGGCATCGGTCACGCCTTGGCTCATCGCCTCGATCCGCCGCAGCATTTCGACAAAGAGGCCGGACAATGAGAGGTTTGACCAGTCGGCATTCGCCGTCGTGTGGACGAGGACGATCCAACCTTGCCCGCGCTTCTCGGCAGTGACGAGCGGCGTGCCGTCGACTAGGCGCGCCCAGGTCTTGCCGGCGAGGTCCAAGTCCGGTTCGGCCAAAACCTGCCGCGAGACCGTAACATCCGGCGGGACCGCGAGGCCGGCGAAAGGGCTGTCGGCCGCGAACGGAGCGAGCTTTGCCGGCTGCTCCCAAGAAAGCGCACCGCCGATCGTGCGGCCGCCGCCATGACGCAGCCTTACCGGCAATAAATGGTCGCCTTGCTCGGCGAGGTGCGGCCCGGCGAACCGCAACAGCATGCCGCCTGCTTCTATCCATTTGCCGACCGCCGCTTCTTCCGCCGGCGAATCTGGTCCCGTGTCGGCGAAGACCAAGACGGCGAGCTCCCGCTTCAGAAGATCCGAAGCGTTGCCCCGACGGATTTCGGTAAATGGGCCGAGCGCGCGCTCAAGGTAGTAGTTTTCGCCCAGCAGCGGTTGCCCGCGAGCATTCGGGGCGGCGACGATCCCGACTGGACGGCGGCGCCAGCGCTCGTCGGTCAGCAGCACCGAGCCGGCGGATTGATCGCCTTCGACCTCGATGCGGGTCATCCGGTTTCTGATCTCGCTCGGCATCGCCAGCCGCGCTTCCGCCGCTTTCGCGCCCGCCTCGATCGTCACCGTCTGTCGCGCGAGAAGGCGGCCATCCTCGCCGCTCGCCCGCACCTCAAAAATCCGCGGCGCGGGCGCACGCAGCGAGCGCAAGGTAACACCGACATCCTGCGCTTTCGCATCGCTTGCGGCGAGCAGCAACGGAGCCTCGGTCGACTCGGCGGTCAGGTAACGTAAACTACCGCGCTTGGCGAGATAGGCAGACAGCTTTTCACTCCCGCCGCCATCCGCGACTCCGTCGCTGAGCCAGATAGCGGAGCCGGCGTCGGGCAGAGACAGAGATTCGAGACGGGCCAGTGCGGCTTGCCGGTCGACCGGCCACGGTTTGGGGAGCAACGCCTGGACCGCGGCGCGTGCATCGGAAGCACGGATCGGCCGCAGTGAGGGCGCCGGCTCGTCGCCCGCAGTCGGCGCAGTAGTCACCAGCACCACTTGCCGGTCTTCGCGCTCGGCCTCGGCCAAAAGGTCGTTTAGAGCGGCTTGCCGAGCCGGCCAGTCACGCGCTGCCGCCCAGCCGTCGTCGACTACCAGCACGATCGGACCAGTGCCGGTAAGGTGGGCCTGCGGATTAAGGAGCGGGTGGGAGACCGCGACAATCACCAACGCCGCGAGCACCATCCGCAGCAGGATCAGCCACCAAGGCGTGCGGGCGGAGGTTACTTCCCGCGGCACCAGTCCGAGCAGCAACCGGATGGTCGGGAACACGACGCGGCGCGGCGCCGGTGGCGTCACCCGCAACAGCCACCAGATGATCGGCAACGCTGCCAGCGCCACGAGCAGCCAGGGCGAAACAAAGGCGAGAGAGCCGAGCGCCAGCATTGGT
>JBARIB010000356.1:0-3861 GCA_049799535.1 Allostellaceae bacterium
AGGATGACCTTGCCGTCGATCTCCTCCAGCTTGAGCCCGCGGCGCAGCGCGTTGTGATGCGCCAGCAGGCGGTCGATCTTGTGCGGCAGCGTATCGAGATCGGCGAGATCCATCAGGCGGATGGCGCGGCGGCCGACCTTGTCCTCATAGGCCGGGCCGATGCCGCGCCCGGTGGTGCCGAGCTTCTTCTCGCCGCGCCGTTCCTCGCGCGCGCGCTCGACCGCGCCGTGCGAGGGCAGGATCAGCGCGGCGTTGTCGGCCAGCCGCAGCGTATCGGGTGAAATCGTCAGCCCCTTCCCGCGCATCACATCGATCTCGGCGATCAGCGCCCAGGGATCGAGGACGACGCCGTTGCCGATGATCGACAGCTTGCCGGGGCGCACCACGCCCGACGGCAACAAGCTCAGCTTGTATTCGACATTGCCGACGACGAGCGTGTGGCCGGCATTGGCGCCGCCCTGGAAGCGCACGACGACATCGGCGCGCTCGGACAACCAGTCGACGATCTTGCCCTTGCCCTCGTCGCCCCATTGGGCGCCGACAACGACAACGTTACCCATCTCGCGCCTCCTTAATCGACCGCCACCGGCGCGTCGCGATCGAGGACATAACTGCACCCGAGGCGGCGAGCCTCCGCTCGCAAGTCACGAGCCGGCTCGAGCGCGGCGATAGTGACCCAGCCGGCCTCGCGCAGCGCGCGCGAACGAGTGTGATCGGAGCCGAATGGCATCAGCAGTCGCCGCGGCAAATCGGGCGAAGGCAGGGTTCGCAGGATCGTGTCGGTATATAAAGTGAAACCGGTCGCAGGCTCTGGCGCGGCCGGACCGCCTGCGTCGTAACGACCACCGCGGCCAAGCTCGCCGACCTGTCCGGGCGCGGCCGAGAAGAAGGCGAAGCTGATCCCGGTGTGATATTCGAAGCCACGGTTCTCCACCGGATCGACGGTCACCTTGAGCTGTGGCGCCCCGATTGACAATCCGTCGAGCACGGCGCCGAGCCGGACCCGCTCTTGTCGCGCCCGTGCCGGCAGCTCGACGCAATCGAGCGCCGCCAACGCAGCGGCCGCTGGGCCAGCCGACGCCAGCAGACTTCCGAGCAGTTCGCCGCTCTCTCCCGCCAGCGCAGCTACTGCCGCAGCATCTTTATGGTCGAGCGCTGCACGCAAGGCCGCCGCTCGCGCTCCGCCAATCCCGTAAGCTTCGAAAACCGCCGAGACCAATGTCGGCAATGTAATGTCGACCGAAAGATCCGGGACACCGATCGCGGCAAGAGCCTCGCCCGCCACTGAGATCGCTTCGATATCGGCAGCTGCTTCTGCCGTGCCGATCAGCTCGGCGCCGACTTCGCCGACTTGGCGTTCGGGCCGGATTTCGGATGCCGTGACCCTCAGAACCTGCCCGGCATAGCTGAGCCGCAACGGCCGCGGCGCGTCGCCGAGGCGTGTCGCGGCGATGCGCACGATCTGCGGGGTCATGTCGGCTCGCACCCCGATCATACGGTGAGAGGCCGGGTCCATCATTCGGAAAGTGGCAGTTGCCATTGCGGCCCCGGCGCCGGAAAGCAAGGTCTCTTCGAATTCGACCAGCGGCGGCTTGACGCGCTCGTAGCCATTGCGGGCCAACGTCGCCATCAGCTGCGCAACCACCTGTGCCTCGAACTCCGCTTCCGGGGGCAGCAAATCGTGCATGCCGGTCGGCAATAGCGCCGGGGGGCGAGCGTCACTCATGACAGGTCTATTACAAAGACAAAGGACGCATCGAGGAGGCCAATCCTCAACCTCATATTCTCTCGGCCTGTGTCTGGGAACAGTGTCAGAAGCGCAGGCTCTTGACCTGAATTACATTGGGAAGCGCACGAATCCTCTCGAGGACGAGAGAGTTGAGCGGCTGATCGATCTCGACCAGGGCAATGGCGTCCTGCCCCGGCCCAGTCCGGCCGAGGTGGAACGTTGCGATATTGACCTCGGCGTCGCCGAGCGTGTGTCCAAGGGCGCCGATGAAGCCCGGCTTGTCGTAATTTCGCACAAAAAGCATGTTGCTGCCGAGTTCGGCTTCAAGAGGGATGCCCTCGACCGATACGATGCGCGGCTTGTCGCCAGCGAACAATGTACCGGCAACCTCGCGGGTGCGCCGCTCGGTGGTAACGATAACCCGGATTAGCGTCTGATAGTCGATCGCCTCGGCTCGGCGCGTCTCGCTCACCCGGATATCGCGTTCGCGGCAGATCACGGGGGCGTTGACCATATTGACTGCCGTCAGCTGCGGTGACAGCAAACCGGCCAGTGCAATCGCGCTCAGCGGTTTTACGTTGAGCTCGGCGACCGCTCCCTCGTATTCGAGGTCCACCCCGATGATGCCGGTTTCGGTCAGCTGCCCAGCAAAGCTGCCGAGCTGCTCAGCGAGCCTCATATAGGGGCTGAGCCGGTTAGCTTCCTCGGCGGTCAAGGAAGGCACGTTGACGGCGTTCGAGACGGCGCCGGTCAGTAGAAAATCAGCCATCTGCTCGGCTATCTGCAAAGCCACATTCTCCTGCGCTTCGGCCGTTGCCGCGCCGAGATGCGGCGTCGCAACGACGTTATCATGGCCGAACAGCGGGTTATCGAGTGCCGGCTCTTCGATGAATACGTCGACGGCGGCTCCCGCCACATGCCCGCAATCGAGCGCCGCGGCCAGGTCATTCTCGACCACCAGACCGCCCCGAGCGCAGTTGACGAGCCTCACGCCCGCTTTCATTTTTGCGATTGCGCGGGCATCAATCAGGTTCTTTGTCGCCTCGGTAAGCGGCGTGTGCAGGGTGATGAAGTCTGCACGCTCGAGCAGAGTGTCGAATGCCACCTTCTCGATTCCCAAATCGACCGCTCGCTCGGCCGCCAAGAATGGGTCGTAGGCTATTACTTTCATGCGCAACCCCAAGGCGCGCTCGGCAACGACCGTGCCAACATTGCCGCAGCCGATAATGCCGATCGTCTTTCCGGTCAGCTCGACCCCCATGAAGCGCGACTTCTCCCATTTTCCCGCTTGGGTCGATCGGTCGGCGGCCGGGATCTGGCGGCACAGCGCGAACAGCATCGCTATCGTATGCTCGGCGGCAGTAATTGAGTTTCCATAAGGCGTGTTCATGACGATAATGCCGCGCTCGGTCGCCGCGGCGATGTCGATGTTGTCAACGCCTATTCCTGCCCGGCCGATCACCCTGAGGTTCTTGGCGTGCTCGAGCAGCCCCTTGGTAACTTTCGTTGCCGACCGGACGGCCAGCCCATCGTAGTCGGCGATACGCGCTTTCAGCTCGTCCGGCGGAAGACCAGGCGCAGTGTCGACCTCTATCCCGCGCGCGGCAAAGATCGCGGCCGCGCGCGGGCTCAGCTCATCCGAAATCAATACCTTCGGCATGCAATGCTCCGTGAATTGCTGGCTAATGCATTACTAAGACACAGACATGCCAGAGAAATGGTTAGCGCTTCGCGCCCTGAGGCCCGGGCTCGGAGCTGCGGTTCTCTGCCTGCGTCCTTTTTAGGCTGTGCGGCAGGCCTCAGGCGGCCCTGGCAGTCCGGCGCTGCTCGTCCCAGGCCCATTCGAGCCAAGGCAGCAGCGCCTCCACATCGGCCGTCTCCACCGTGGGCCCGGTCCAGATGCGCAGACCGGGCGGCGAAGCGCGGTGGCTGGCGATATCGTATGCCGCATCCTCCTGTTCGAGACGCCGGGTCATCGCCCGGACGGTCTGAAAGCGATCCTCCAGCGAAAAGCGTGTGAACCAAGCTTCGGTGATTTTGAACTGTGGGGAAGTACAAGAGATAGTGGCTGGATCTTCGGCGAGGAAATCGGCCCAGGGGCACCCCTCGGCCCAGCTGGCGAGCGCCGCCAA
>JBARIB010000357.1:0-3027 GCA_049799535.1 Allostellaceae bacterium
GTGTTATTTGGCAGAAGCGGCCATCTGCCGGAAATCCATCAGGCGGCCGCCACCGAATGTGGGCTCGCCTGCCTGGCGATGATCGCGTCCTATTACGGACGACAAAGCGATCTCAACACATTACGTCGCGAATATCCCGTCTCGCTGAAGGGCGCGACTTTGCGGATGGTGATGGATACCGCGGCCAAGCTCGGCCTTGCGGGGCGGCCGTTGCGGCTGGAGATCGAGCACCTGCGCAGCCTACGAACCCCAGCGATCCTGCACTGGGACATGAACCATTTCGTCGTCTTGCGGCATGTCGGGCGCTCGGGACTCACCATTCACGACCCGGCGTTCGGGGTCCGACGTTACAGCTTTGCGGAAGTGTCGAAACATTTTACCGGTGTCGCCCTGGAGCTGACCCCGGACGCAGGATTCCGCCCGCAACGCGCCGCTCCCAAGCTCTCGCTATTCGATTTCTTCGGGCGGATCTCGGGGCTCGCGCCGGCTCTGGTCCAGACTCTGGTCCTTTCGGTCGTGCTGCAGCTCTATGTGCTGGCGACTCCGTTCTACATGCAGATCGTCGTCGATAATGCGATCGCCAAGAACGACCGCGACCTGCTCCTCGTGCTGGCGCTCGGCTTTGCGCTGTTTCTGCTGATCAACACCGGTGCGACCTTGCTCCGGGCGCGGCTGCTGATCTTTGCGCAGCGGACAATGGCATTTCAGATGGGAACCGGCCTGTTCCGGCATCTCTTGCGCCTGCCGATGGCGTACTTCGAGAAACGCCATGTCGGCGATCTCGTCTCTCGGTTCGCTTCGACCGAACCGGTTCGCACATTGCTGGCCGAAGGGCTCGTCGCGGCATTGATCGACGGCGCCATGGCGGTGCTGACGGCCGCCATGATGCTCCTCTATCGGCCGACACTGGCCCTGGTCGTGCTAGCCGCTCTGGCACTCTATATCGCCCTTCGCATCGCCTTCTATCACCTGCTGCGCCGCCGCACGCTCGACCTGATCGAGGCCAAAAGCCGCGAGAGCACGACGTTCATCGAGACGATGCGCGCGGTGCAGACCATCAAGATCTTCACCCGCGAGACCGAGCGCAGTGCGGTCTGGATGAACCGCTATGCCGAGGTCGTACGGGCCGAGGCGTCGACCGGCTTTCTGAAGCAGGCGTTCCATGTCGCCAATGAGGCGATCTTTGGCCTGGAGAATGTGCTGATCATCTATCTTGGCGCGCAGGCTGCACTCGCTGGCGATATGACGGTCGGTATGCTGTTCGCCTTCATCTCGTACAAGCACCAGTTTGTCGACAAGGCGGCGCGTCTGGTCGAGCGCGCGATCGAGTACCGCATGCTCGACCTCCACCTCGAGCGGCTCTCCGATATCGCCGGTGCCGAGCCCGAGCAGGGGCACTCCCGGCCGGTCGCCTATCAGAAGCCGATCGAAGGCAACATCGAGGTCCGCGATCTCTGCTTCCGCTATGCCGAGGGCGAGCCCTTCATCTTGCGCAATGTCAATATGAGCATCCGAGCCGGCGAGTATGTCGCGATCACAGGACCCTCGGGCTGCGGCAAAACCACCCTCTTAAAGATCATGCTGGGTCTGTTGGAACCGACATCGGGCGAGATCCTGATCGATGGCGTGTCGCTGCATATCCTCGGCCACGAAGCCTTTCGCAAGAGCATTGGCGTGGTGATGCAGGACGACCAGCTATTGTCGGGTTCTATCGCGGACAATATCTGCTTTTTTGACGAGAGCTTCGAGCTCGAACACATGATGCATTGCGCCGAGCTCGCTGGCATCCACGACGAGATCTGCCGGATGCCGATGGCGTATAACAGCCTAATCGGGGATATGGGCACATCGCTATCAGGCGGCCAGAAGCAGCGCGTAATGTTGGCCCGCGCGCTCTACCGGCGCCCGCGCCTATTGTTCATGGACGAGGGCACCTCGCACCTCGACATCGCCACCGAGCGCCAGGTCACCTCCGCGGTCAAGGCGCTCGGGCTGACCCGGGTGATCATTGCGCACCGGCCGGAAACCATCGCCTCGGCGCCGCGCCGGCTGGTGCTGCACGACGGCGAACTGCACGAATTGCGCGAGAACCTGTTGGCGGCCTGAACGTGCATATTGCCAATTTTTTGCGGCATGTGTGCGTTATCCCACAGCGCCGGATGCGGCCGAATGGGAAAATCCAATCAGTCTCCAGCGGCATCTAGCGGTCAACCGCTGAGAAGGTTCAGGCCGACGATCCTTAGTTGGAGAACGAACAGAGCATTTACCCCTCAGTGCCCAGGCGCTGATACTTGTTACGTTGATAATCGAGACCAGCGACACGGGTTCCCCTTTTCTATTTCCCGGCAACAAGCCTGGTCAGCCGCTGCGCGAGATCAAGAAATTCTGGAGCGCCGTAATGCGAAAGGCGGGGATTACGAACTATCGCAGGCACGACAACCGGCACACTTATGCGTCCCATCTCGTTTCCAGCGGGCTCAGCCTCGAGATCGTAGCGCGATTGCTGGGGCACACGACAACGACAACGACCAAGCGTTACGCTCATCTCGCGGACGATCCCCTGCGTGCCGCCGCCGACAGGTTTGGATCGAAGATTGCCAGCTTCCACCAATGAAAACCGAACGTGACGAACCTGGTCGCCGGTTCGCGGGGTCCAATCTTCCTTCTAGCTCGACGCCAGCGCAGAGGTCTCTCTCGAGTTGGCAGGAAGCCGGATGTCCCCAAGTTGATCTTGCTGCCATTATTTCGGGCAGGAGGGGAAGCGGCACGGCAAGGATCATGGCATCGGCCTCGAGTATGGGGGCGCCCATCGTGACAACGCGCGGCGATCCGTCCGCGGCCCGCGTCGATGGCCGTCACGGCAGCGCCGAGATGGATCGAGGCGCCGTGCCTGCGGCATTCGGATACGAGATATTCGATGAGCGCGCCATAGCCCTCTACGATCCGCCCCTGCTGACCGAGTTCCCGGCCCATCCATTCGTCGCGGAGTGCGAAGGTGCTGGCACGGTCTGGGTCGGCCGCGTCATA
>JBARIB010000358.1:0-6641 GCA_049799535.1 Allostellaceae bacterium
GTCATTGACGCCGCTTGCGTCGGTACCCTTGCAGCATGGCGCGCTGGCGGCGCGCGTGCTGGAGGAAGCCCTCGACGCAGGGTTCACCGGCGCAATGATCGGCACGCAGCCCAAGGGCGTGGGAGGAGCTCTCGACGATCCCGAGCTTGACCCATTCTGGGAGGTCGCCTCGTCGCGCCGCGCAACGATCTTTCTGCATCCAATGTATATTTGCGGCGACGCTCGGCTGGAAAGCTACGATCTGCTGAACGCGGTTGGCCGCCTGACCGACACGACGATCGCAATGGCGCGGTTATTGTTTTCGGGTCACCTGACGCGTTTTCCGGGGTTGACGCTGGTTGTATCGCACGGCGGCGGCGCATTGCCCTATGCGCTCGGCCGGCTGCGCCGCAACCGCACGCTTCATCCCGATGGCTATGCCGACCCGCTCGACGGATTTCGTCGGCTCTATTTCGATACGGTCTTGTTCGAGCCGCAGGCTCTGCGCTTTCTATGCGATGTAGCCGGTGCGGACCGGGTAGTGCTCGGCTCCGATTACCCGTTCCCGATAGGCGATCCCGAGCCGGCCCGGGTCGTCGACGAAACGCCGCTCACCGCCACGGAGCGGCGGGCAATTCTCGGCGAAACCGCCGCACGCATCTTCCATATCGATTGCGGATGTGCCGGTAACGATTGAAACCCGCGGCCGCACCAGCGAAGGAGAGAGGAAAGCATGTTCAAGAAATTTGGTTTGGCGACCGGTTCGATCCTTATTTTGCTCGGGATTTTCGCCTGCGACAGGCCCGCAAAGGCTCAAAGCGGCGTGCGAGTCGGGACCTTGACCTGCAACGAGTCCGGTGGGTGGGGTTTCGTTTTCGGCTCTTCGAAGGCGATCCGCTGCACCTTTGCGGGACCGGGGGGTCGGGCCGAGCATTACGCCGGCTCGATCAACAAGTTCGGTGTCGATATCGGGTACACGCAAGGTGGCGTGCTGGTGTGGGGCGTCCTTGCCCCGAGCGCCAATGTCGGGCCCGGAGCATTGGCCGGCGATTTCGTCGGAGCGACCGGAAGCGCCACCGTCGGGGTCGGCGCCGGCGCCAACGTGCTCGTCGGCGGTTCGAACCGGACGATCTCTTTGCAGCCGCTCAGCATCGAAGGGAATACCGGCCTCAATGTTGCCGCGGGTGTCGCATCGCTGACGCTGCGCTACCAGCCGCAAACCGCCCATCCGCATCGCCGTTAGCAGCAGGGGCTAACGGGCCAGGCCCCATTCCTTTAGGGCGCTATTCATCTGCTGGATCGCGAAGTCGGCGACCTGTCCATCTGACACCAGCCCGCCGAACCAACTCAGAAACTTGTTCCACCAGAGACCTTGCAGTTCGGCTGCAACTATTCATTTCCAGCGCTGCTCGTCCGCAGGGCCCGGCAAAGGCGCGTCGGTTCTAACTGCGCCAATGCGGTCCAAATTGCTCATCGCCGTGATTCATGAATTGGTCATTGGCCTGCCATATTGTTGGCGGGATAATCTTCGGGCGATCGGGATGGGGGCGAGCGCGCTCGGAATCCGGCGCTCCGGGGATGCTCCTTGCCGCCGATGTTCCGCCTTCTTTACTATCTTTACGCGCAGCGGCTGGCTCGCGAAGTCACCTGTCGCCCGATCCCGCGCCACATCGGGATCATTCTTGACGGCAATCGTCGACATGGACGCTCGCTCGGCATCACCGAGCCGCGAGAGCTCTATGATCTCGGAGCCAACAAGCTTGATGAGGTGCTCGAATGGTGCGCCGAGCTCGGCATTCCCACGGTCACGCTGTGGGTTTTTTCAACCGACAACTTTCAACGCCCACCCGCCGAAGTTTCCGGCATCTTGGCTTCAATCGAGGCCAAGCTGAGCGCCCTCACCCGCGACCCGGCTGTCCATCGCCGGCGGGTTCGCGTTCGCGCAATCGGCTGTCTCGCCATGCTGCCCGAGCCGGTGTTGGCCGCGATCAGAACAGCGGAGAGGGCCACCGCGGAGTATGATGGTCTGGAGCTCAATATCGCTGTCGCCTATGGCGGGCGTCAGGAAATCACCGATGCTGTGCGCGGGCTGCTCGAATGCATGGCCGCAAAACAGACAACGCTGGCCGAAGCGATTGAGAAGATCACCCCCGAAGCCATTGCTCGTCATCTCTATACTGCCGGGTTGCCCGATCCGGATCTGATCATCCGCACCAGCGGCGAGGTCCGCCTCTCGGGTTTCTTGCTATGGCAGAGCGCCCACAGTGAATTCTATTTCACCGATGTGCTATGGCCGGCCTTTCGCAAGATCGATTTCTTGCGCGCCATTCGTTCCTTCCAGCAACGCCGGCGCCGGTTCGGCTGCTGATCCGATTGAGAAGCCACGCTGCGTCGCCGCATCTTTGTTGCAGCGAAGGCGCGGCTCGGCGATTGACGCCATACCCCTGTTGCGGCTAAGGCGTCCTTCGGATCAACCGACTCAAAACAAGAGGAATTGAAGATGCCGGTAGCGGCCATGAACCATTTCACTGTGTTGAGCGACGACCTCGAGGCCACACGGCGGTTCTATTGCGACCTGTTCGGCTTCAAGGTGGGCTGGCGGCCGCCGTTCCAGTTTCCGGGCTGGTGGCTCTATGCCGATGACGACACGCCGATCTTGCATGTGATCCACCGCAAGGACCTGCCGAAGGAACGAGCCGGCGTCCTCGATCACATGGCGTTCAGCGCAAAGGACCTGCCCGGTACCGTCGCGACGCTCAAGCGCGAAGCGATCGAGTATGAGCTTAGGCGGCTGCCGGGTGGTGGCATCTGGCAGCTGTTCTTCAACGATCCGTGCGGCGCCAAGGTCGAGTTCGACTTCAACAAGGACGAGCCGGCGCCCGACGGTCACGTCGAGGCCTGAGCCTAGAAGGGCGGCTCGATCCCGAGCCGTGCGGCCTTGCCTTCCGGGTGCTCACGCACGAAGTCGCGCAGCCCAGCGTCGAAATCTTGCGCATCGAGGACGCGAAAGGGTCTTGACGGATCACCAGCCCGCATCGAACCCTTCGAAGCGGTGGCGGATGCGGCGTATGTCGGTCAATAGCTCGCGCTGAAGGCCGGCCGGGGCCCCCGCCGGGAAATTCAGCTCGATCGCGTCGGCGAGACCGCCGTAGCGCGCCTCGATCGCTGGCGTGATCTCTTCGTAGGTGCCGCAGGCGGCGAATATCCGTACGACATCGTCCGATATTTCGGCCGGCATCTCAGCCCACCGGCCCGATACCGACGTCGCGTGCAGCTTCGCGCCGAGTTCTTCGAGTCCGTGCAGTGCGAGGATCGGCGCATAGGTGCGGGTCGAAGCGTAAAATGCGACCCGCTTGCGCACCCATTCGATCCCGTCGGCGACCGTCTCCGCGTCAGGTCCGGTTACGACGAACCCGCCGCCGAACAGATCAAAATTGGCCCGGCGGCGGCCGCGGCGCCGCATTCCCTCCTCGATGCGCGGCAATGCAATCTCTTCGACATAACGACGCGAGCAGAGCGGATGCAGGCGCACGCCGTCGCAGACCTCGCCGGCAACCCGCAGCATCGCCTCGCCGACCGCGGCGATCGTCACCGGCACCATCGGCAGCCCGGTCGGCTCCGGCGAGAAATCCGGGGTCATCAGTGTCAGTTGATAGTGCTCTCCCCGGTAATCGAGCTTCTCGCGCTTTTCCCAACAGCGCCAAATCGCGCGCAAGGCCCCGACGTAGTCCCGCAGCCGCGGCGCCGGGGCGCTCCACGGAATGCCGTACCGGCGCTCGTTGTGGCCCTTGACTTGGCTGCCAAGCCCCAACACGAAACGCCCGTTGGAGTTCGCCTGCAGATCCCAAGCCTGGCTCGCGATCACCGTCGGGCTGCGCGGGAAGGCGACGGCGATCGACGGGGTCAGCTCGACCCGCCCGGTCGCGAGAGCCGCAAAGGCGAGCGGGGTGAAGACATCGTGCCCGAGTTCGGCTGTCATAAGAGCGTCGAACCCAGCCGCCTCGGCCGCCGCGGCGAATGGACCGGCATCGCGCCAGTGCCGCATCGGCATCATCGTAAAGACCCGCATTCGATCCACCCTCCGCTGCGTGGCGATAGTCGCTATCATCGCCGCCGAAAGCTTCGCTGCGAAGAGGATCACGCGATGACTTCACGCGATTATGAAATCTTCGAGCTCGGCGATGTCGCGCTGCAGTGCGGGTTGACCATGCGGAACGCGCAGCTGGCCTACAAGACCTATGGCCGGCTCAACCCCTCGCGGAGCAACGTCATCATCTATCCCACCTCATATGGCGCGCAGCACAGCGACACCGAATGGCTGATCCGGTCCGGCCGCGCCCTCGACCCGGAGCATTATTTCATCATCATCCCGAACATGTTCGGCAATGGCCTGTCTTCGTCACCGAGCAATGCCGGACCGCCACACGATCGCGGCCGCTTCCCGGGTATCACTCTGACGGACAACGTGCGCATGCAGCATCGTTTGCTGACCGAGCACGTCGGCATCGAGCACATCGCGCTCGTCTACGGATGGTCGATGGGCGGCCAGCAAGCCTATCACTGGGCAGCCCTATTTCCAGATATGGTGGAGCGGATCGCCGTCGTCTGTGGCAGCGCGCGCACCGCACCCCATAACCTCGTCTTTCTCGAAGGCATCAAATATGCGTTGATGGCCGACCCGGCCTGGCGTGACGGCTGGTTTGCCGAGCCGCCGGTGCGCGGATTGCGCGCCATGGGCCGGATCTATGCCGGCTGGGCGTTGAGCCAAGCCTTTTACCGCGAAGAGCTGTGGCGCATGATCGGCTTCTCCTCGCTCGAGGATTTTCTGATCGCCGGCTGGGAGGCCAATTACCTGCGCCGCGACGCCAACAACCTCTTGGCGATGATCTGGACTTGGCAGCACGCCGACATCAGCGCCAACGAGCTCTATCACGGCGACCTTACGAAGGCACTCGACGCGATCTCCGCCAGAGCGCTGATCATGCCGAGCACCACCGATCTCTATTTCACCGTTGCCGACAACGAGCGCGAGGTGCGCCACCTGCGGCACGCCGAACTTCGCCCGATCCCATCGATCTGGGGCCACCGCGCCGGCAACCCGACCCAGAACTCCGAGGACGACGATTTCATCGACCGCGCCGTCAAAGAGCTGTTGGCACGGTAAGCTCGGGGCCTCGGTCGTCTAGGATCTTTGGCACCGAAGACGACTTCCGCGAATTACAATCAACAGTTGATTATGTGATTTATTGCCGCTGTATCTGCAGCAAATCTGCAGCAAACTCTCTCCCGAAAGTTGTGCTCCACTCGCACGATCCCCGCGACCTTCGCCACCCCAGCCGCGAAGAATGCGATGCAAAGGAGGCTATTTTAGGGTTGTCGGAACGCCGTAAATGCGCTGGCGAAAACGTGAGCGTGCCGGCCCTCAAACCCCGGCTAAGACGGGGCGGTTGAGGGAGAATAGGGTTCGCGGCGCGCCGGCGAGGGCTCGTGTGACCTCCTTGGTGCAGCGTAGGAGGGTCTCGCGGGCGTGGCGGATGACCTTGCCGACGGTGTTGAGCAGCAAAAAGCGCAGCCGTTTGGGCCTGGCGGTGTGAAATTCCTCGGGTAGGCCGACACGTTTGTAGGCCGAGAGCAGGTTGTAGAGGATCACGTTGAGGCGCAGCCAAGCGGCATTGGCACCGAATTTCTGACTGGGCAGAGCGGCGCCGGCGAGCTCGTTCATCAGCACGTCATGGGCATGCTCGATGGTTCCGGCCTTGCCTCGGTGCCAGCGGATCAGGTCGAGACCACTGCCGCCGTCGGGATCGGATCGGTTGGTGACGATGCAAAAGTGACGTACCCGGTTGCCGTCGCGCAGCAGCTCGCCCTGGCGCGGGCGGACGCGGATGGCGAGATAGCGGCGCGGCGAGACCGCGTCCTTGTTCCAGATGCCGTCGCTGGGCAGGTAGTTGACCTCGGCCCATTCGCGGATGGCGTCGGTCTCTTCCCGGTCGAGTTTCCAGTGATCCGCGGGCAGTGCCGCAATGCATTCGGCCAATTGCGGGCTCATATCGGCCGAAATGGCATAGCCGATCGCCTTGTCGTCGAGCCAGCGCATCAGCTCGTGCTCGTACAGCGCGCTGTCGCCGCGCAGATGGATCTTGGCGATGCCGCCGGGCAGCGCGGCGAGCGCCTTCTCGACCACCCGGCGGTTGCCCGAGCCGGCCGGGACCCCCGCCTTCGCGGGGGCAGGCTATTGCCGTCCCGGAACTCGTCGGCGACGATGACGTCCTGCGCGGCCCACAGCGCCAACACCGGCTGATAGCCGCGACTGCCATCATACGCCCGCTTGGCCGCGCGCTTGTCGCAGGCGATCACGGTGGCGTCGATGTCGAGGGTGGCGGTCTTGACCGGCCGACGGCATTGCAGGTCGAGGACCAGTTCGGCATTGGCCTTGGCCAGACCCAACAGCGGCGCCGTCTCGGCCGGCACGTTGGCTTTGCCTTCCTGCAGCAGCGGCAGATCCTCGGCATGGAATTGCCCCAGGAAATCGCGCGCGGTCTGCGCCGCCGGCAGGTCATGCCCGAGCAGCAGCGCCAGCGCCTGGTCCTGGCGAAACTGGTCGAGGTCTTCCGCCCGCTCGCCACCAGCCGCCCACAGCGCCAACAGGCTTTCCACCATCT
>JBARIB010000359.1:0-2300 GCA_049799535.1 Allostellaceae bacterium
CTGGGCCGCGACTGGGCGCTCGCCGAGCTAGATTGCCCGATCGGGTTGCGCCTCCAGCGGGTGGACAAAGTCGGCGAGCGAATCTTCATTACCGGCAACGAAGCCGCCGCATTGGGATGCGTCTACGGCGGAGCGACGGTTGCCGCCTGGTACCCGATCACCCCTTCCTCCTCCCTTGCCGAGGCGTTTTCGGCGCATTGCCATCGTCTAAGGCGTGACCCGGACAGCAAGAAAAAGCGCTTTGCGATAATTCAGGCCGAAGACGAACTCGCGGCGATCGGCGGCGTGATCGGCGCCGCGTGGAATGGTGCGAGGGCTTTCACTGCGACCTCGGGGCCCGGCATTTCCCTGATGCAGGAGTTCATCGGGCTCGCTTATTTCGCCGAGATCCCGGCGGTCATTTTCGACATCCAGCGCGGCAGCCCCTCAACCGGCATGCCGACGCGCACGCAGCAGGCCGATATCCTCTCTTGCGCTTACGCCTCGCACGGCGACACCAAGCATGTGCTGCTGTTCCCACAGGACCCGCGCGAAAGCTTTGCCTTTGCCGCCGATGCGCTTGATCTTGCCGACCGGTTGCAGACCCCGATCTTCGTCATGATGGACCTCGACATCGGGATGAACGACTGGCTCGTCGAGCCGCTAGCCTGGGACGAGGACCGCCGCTATGACCGCGGGAAGGTCATGACGGCCGAGATGCTCGATACTGGAGTGGATTTCGGCCGCTATCTCGATGTCGACGGCGACGGCATCCCTTACCGCACCTATCCCGGAACCCACCCGACACGAGGCGCCTTCTTCACTCGCGGCACCAGCAAGGACCGCTATGCGCGCTATTCCGAGGAAGGCCCGGATTACGTCGACAACATGCAGCGGCTGTTGCACAAATTCGAAACCGCGAAACGCCTGGTGCCTCGTCCGGTCAAGCATGAGGCGCGCGAGCCGACACGGTTTGGCGCGCTCTACTTCGGCTCGACCGCGGCGGCGATGCCCGAGGCGCTCGAGGCCCTCGATGAGCGCAATATCCTTCTCGATACGATGCGCATCCGCGCCTTCCCGTTCCACGACGACATCCTCGATTTCATCGCCGCGCACGACCGCATCTTTGTCATCGAACAGAACCGCGACGCGCAGTTGCGCACCCTGCTGATCAGCGAAGGCGACATCGATCCGGCACGGCTTGTGCCGATCCTGCACTACGATGGCACGCCGATCACTGCGCGATTTATCGCGAAGGCCATCACCGACATGCTCTCTGTGGTGACCCTGGCCCCGCTCAAAAAAGCGCTGCCGTGAGCGCTTTGAGGACCCAATGACCTATATCGCCAAGCCCCGGTTGCATCATCCCAAGCTTCCGACCAACGCGCTGGGTTTTACGCGCCGCGACTATGAAGGAGCGGTATCAACCTTGTGCGCCGGGTGCGGCCATGATTCGATCAGCGCCGCGATCATTCAGGCCTGTTTCGAGCTCAGCCTGCCGCCGCATCGTATCGCGAAGCTCTCCGGGATCGGCTGCTCCTCGAAGACCCCGACTTACTTTCTGGGCAAGTCGCACGGCTTTAACAGCGTGCATGGACGCATGCCTTCGGTATTGACCGGCGCCAATCTCGCCAATCGCGACCTGATCTATCTTGGCGTCTCGGGCGACGGCGACTCGGCTTCGATCGGCCTCGGGCAATTCGCGCACTGCATCCGCCGCGCCGTCAATATGGTCTATATCGTCGAAAACAATGGCGTCTATGGGCTGACCAAGGGTCAGTTCTCGGCGACCGCCGACAAGGGCTCCAAGGCGCGGCGCGGCGCCGTCAACACCGACTCGCCGATCGATCTCGTCGCGCTTGCTTTACAACTCGGCGCCTCGTTTGTGGCGCGCAGCTTCTCAGGCGACAAGGCGCAGCTGGTGCCGCTGATCAAGGCGGCGATCGAGCATCGGGGCGCCGCCTTTATCGACGTGGTCTCGCCTTGCGTCGCCTTCAACAACAACCCGGAATCGACAAAAAGCTTCGACTACGTCCGCGCCCACAACGAGGCGGTCAACCGGCTCGACGTGATCGTTGGCCGCGAGGAGATCCTGGCGGACTATGCCCCAGGCACGGTCGAGACGGTGGTTCAGCACGACGGCTCGGTGCTGCGGCTGAGAAAACTTGCCCTCGATTACGATCCGCGCGACCGCATTTCGGCGCTGACCTATTTGCAGCAGCGGCATGCCGCCGGCGAAGTCGTAACCGGCCTGCTGTTCGTCGAGCCCGAGAGCGGCGATATGCACGAATTCCTCGACACCGTGGAAACGCCGCTCAACG
>JBARIB010000360.1:0-1635 GCA_049799535.1 Allostellaceae bacterium
ATCGGTTTCGGCCTCATCCCTCAGGAGAGCGAGCTTTGCCACCTTGGGTCGGAGCTGATCGGCCACTTGACGCCACTGGCTGCGGGCCATTTCAGCGTCTTCCTGGGCAAACGCGGTGGCGATGAAGTGTAATAGTCGAGACTTGATCTAACAGACGCTGTTGGCTGATTGAGCCAGTGTAGCTGTTGTCTGTGGTCACGCTGCCATAATTTTCTCCTTTGCCAAAGGGAGCGCGTCAAGGAAGGCTTGCATCGGCGTCTTGCCGAAGCACCAGCGGCCCTGATGCGGTCGCCGGTGGTTGTAGTCGATGAGCCAGGTGTCGAGGTCGGTCTGCAACTCGTCGATTGCCTGGTAGATCTTTTTGCGGAAGGCGATCCGGTAGAACTCGTCCAGCACGGTGCGGTGGAAGCGCTCGCAAATGCCATTGGTTTGCGGGCTCTTGGTCTTGGTGCGGCTGTGGTCGATGTCCTCGACCGCCAGATAGAGCTCATATTCGTGGCTCTGGGTGCCGCAAAACTCGGTCCCGCGATCGGTCAGCACGCGCGACAGAGGGATGCCGTGCTCGTCATAAAACGGCACCACCCGATCATTGAGGATCTCGGCCGCGGTGATCGGGGTCTTGCGATCATAGAGCTTGGCCACGCCGACCTTGGCGTAGGTGTCGATAAAGGTCTGCTGATAGACGCGGCCCACCCCCTTCAACGTGCCGACATAGAAGGTGTCCTGCGCCCCGCAATAGCCGGGGCACCCGCTGTCGAACTCGCCGTGGGCTTCCTTGTCCGCCTTGGCCTTCTCGAGCGCGGTGATCTGCGCCTCGGTGAGCAGGATGCCTTCCTGCGCCACCTTGGCTTCGAGCGCCTTCAGGCGGTGCTTCATCGAGGTCAAGTCGTGTCGCTGCCAGACGCAGCGCTCGCCGGCCGGCGAGATCGACAGACCCCGCCGCTTCAGCGCCTCCGACACGCGCACCTGGCCCCAGGCCGGTTGATCGATCGCCAGAGCGACCACCGCCTGTTCGATCTCGATCGGCGTGCGGTTCTTGAGCACCGGCTTGCGCCGGCTGATCTCCTGCAGCGCCAGCTCGCCGCCCTTATCGTAAAGCTCTTTGAACCGGTAGAAGCTGTCCCGGCTATACCCCATCATCTTGCAAGCTTGGCTGACATTGCCGAGTTGCTTAGCCAATTCCAGCAGTCCGACCTTCACCCGGATGATCTTTTGATCTTGTGTCATTTGGTGATCTCCGTTCCACGCCCGGAGGGCAGGCCGCGGTCCCAGCTCTCGGTGAGAACCGCGTCCCGCCCTCCGGCTCCCTTCCGAAACCAACAACGTTGTCAGATTAAGTCCAAGCTATTACAACTGAACGCCGGATCGGTGCGCAGTCGGTCGAGATCGTCGGCATCTTCATAGCCGCAGGCGATCGCGAAAATCCGGGCGCGCACATGGACGGTCACACCCGTCTCCTCCACCAAGCTCCACCTGGTCAACAGGTCCAGCCATCTCTGCCTCGACGCCCGCGCCTGGCCGGCGAGCGCAGAAACTCGGTCCAAAATCTCGGCCTCGGAGGCGCCGATCGTGATGCCCAGCACCTCGCGCCGGCCGTCATTGTTGACGGCGACAGCAACGATGACAGCGATCGAG
>JBARIB010000361.1:0-2351 GCA_049799535.1 Allostellaceae bacterium
CCGCGCGACCGGGCGATGGCAGCAATGCGCGCATCGGAAATCGGCTGCCCGGCGCGGCGGCGGCTGGCGGCGATGTGAGCGAACTCACGCGCGGCGGCGCTGTCGAAGGGCAATACGCGACCGGCCAGATCCTCAGCGAAAATCAGGTCTACAACCGACGCCAGCGAGTGCCGCCGCGTGCCCTCGGGCAGCAAAGCGATGCCGTAGAGCAGCTCCGACTCGGTGATTGCCGTGGTGAATAACGCCGAGGCAGGCTCGGAGCGCATCCATTCCAGCACTTTGGTCGACGGCGTTGGACGCAACGTCTCCGACAAGACGTTTGTATCGAGAATGATCACGTGAAATCAGGCGACTCGCGCATCGCCCCGCGCGCCGGCAGCGATAGCTCAAAACCTCCAAAAGGTTCCACTCTTCTGCGGATCGCGTCAGCCAGGTTTCCCACCTGCGCCGGCTCCTGCGCCAAGGCCGTTCGCAAAATGTCCCGCGCCTCATCCTCCATCGATCGGTTCCGCTGCGCCGCCCGCAGCCGCAACTTTCGCTTCACCGTCTCATCGAGATTGCGGATCGTGATGCTGGCCATGAACAACTCGTTCTGAAATCATTGCAATCAGTTTGATCATTGCCGCTCATCACCGCAACCGGGATACGCGAGACGAGTGTGGGAGACGCGTGCAGGACGTTTCGGCGAGCGGGTGAGGTCAACGCGAGCGGCGGCGGGTGCGCTCGGATTGGATGGCGGCCCCGCGCGAGCGCGGCATCTCGGTCTCCTCGGCGGTGATGAGCTTTGCGCACGAGGGGCTCGCCTTCGCACTGCTCGATACGCCGGGCCACCAGGATTTCTGCCACTAAGATTTCGGCGAGGACACCTACCGCACTCTGACCGCGGTTCCCCCCACCCCTCCCTCCCCCGCTTGCGGGGGACCCGCAAGCTCTTCGAGGTCTGCCGGCTGCGCAACGTGCCGATCTTGACCTTTGTCAACAAGCTCGACCGCGAGGGCCGCGACCCGTTCGACCTGCTGGACGAGATCGAGCAGGTGCTGGCGCTCGACGTGACCCCGGCCTCCTGGCCGATCGTCATGGGCCGCGATTTTCTCGGCACCTACGACCTCTTCGCCGATGCGCTCCTGCTGTTCGAGCGCGGCGTCCACGACCGGGTGGTCGAGCCGGTCCGCTGCAATGGCCTTGACGACCCGAGCCTCTCGCGCCGTCTCCCCAAAGCCGCAATTGCCAAATTGCGCGAGGAGGTCGAGATGGCGAAGGGACTGTGCCCGCCGTTCGACCCGCAGGCTTATCGCGAGGGCCATCTGACGCCGGTTTATTTTGGCAGTGTGCTCAACAATTTCGGGGTGCGCGAATTGCTGCGCGTCCCTTGGTGCAGTCGTGCAGTTTCGTCTCTGCGCGGTCATTTTCCTGCTCCGTGCTCGACCGCGCCACCGTTGGTCCTCTCCACCAGGTGAGAGTGTAGTTCACAGGGCAGGGACGTCACCCCCGACATCAAGCCGTTTAAAGAATCACGATCCTGCGATCAGCGGGAGTTGCGCTCGCATCAAGGGCGCGGGTGCAGTGGCGACCGGCCGCCACAAGCGGTAAAATGCCCATTTCGCGCTCTGGGCGAGCAGCAGGTAGCTCACCGTCAGCCCCGCAATCGCAATAAGGAAGGCGGCAGAGGGCGGAACAAAGCCGAACCACGCTCCCAGCGGCGTGAACGGCAGGACAACGGCAAGCACGACCACCGCCACGGAGGTGGTGATGAGGAGGGGATGCGGGCGGCTCTTCAGCGGATTGCGCCGCGTGCGAAGCACGAAGATGACCAGCACCTGGGTGGCGAGCGACTCGATGAACCATCCGGTCTGGAACAACCCCTCGCCGGCGTGGAAGACGAGCAGTAACAGCCCGAAGGTCAGAAAGTCGAAGACCGAACTCACCGGCCCCAGCACCAGCATAAAGTTGCGGATGAAGCGCATGTCCCAATGCTCGGGCTTCTCGGTGATCTCGCTGTCGACCTCGTCCAGCGGGATCGGCATCTCCGAGACGGCATAGAGCAGGTTGTTGAGCAATATCTGCACCGGCAGCATCGGCAGGAACGGCAGAATCAATGTCGCCCCGGCCATCGAGAACATGTTCCCGAAATTCGAGCTCATCGCCATCATGATGAATATCATGATGTTGCCAAAGGCGCGGCGCCCTTCGGTGACGCCGCGCTCCAGAACGCCGAGATCCTGCCGCAGCAAAATGATGTCGGCCGCATCCTTGGCGACGTCGACCGCGCTGTCGACGGAGATGCCGACATCCGCAGTGTGCAGCGACGGCGCGTCGTTGATCCCGTCGCCGAGATAACCGACGACGTGACC
>JBARIB010000362.1:0-6868 GCA_049799535.1 Allostellaceae bacterium
GCGGTGACGAGCCGGGCTGGGGTGACGTCGAAGGCGTAATTGGCGGCGGGGGTGCCTGCCGGCGTGAGGCGGACGGCAACCCGCCCGCCATCCTCGGTCCAGCCTTCGATGTGCGTGACCTCGCGCTCGTCGCGGCGCTCGATCGGGATCGCCGCCCCGCTGTCGATCTCCCAGTCGATGCTGGGCGACGGCACCGCGACATAAAACGGAATACCGTTGTCGTGCGCCGCCAATGCTTTCAGATAGGTGCCGATCTTGTTGGCGACATCGCCGCTCGCGGTCGTGCGGTCGGTGCCGACAATGCACAGGTCGACGAGGCCCTGGCGCATCAGATGGCCGCCGGCATTGTCGACAATGACGGTGTGCGGTACGCCGTGCTGCGCGAGTTCCCAGGCGGTGAGGCTGGCGCCCTGGTTGCGCGGCCGAGTCTCGTCGACCCAGACATGGATCGGGACGCCTTCGTCATGGGCACGATAGACCGGCGCCAGCGCCGTCCCCCAGTCGACCGTTGCGAGCCACCCGGCATTGCAATGGGTCAGTGCATTGACACAATCGGCGCCGCTCTTTTTTGGCCAAGCCTCGGCGATCAGCCCGGCGCCATGCATTCCCAGATCGCGGTTCATTGCGACGTCGGCCTCGGCGATCTCGCCCGCGCGTTTCAGCGCCGCTTCATGCCGGCGATTTTCCGGCACCTCCGCCAATGCTCGCCTCATCTCGGAAAGCGCCCAACGCAGGTTGACCGCGGTCGGCCGGGTCGCGGTAAGCCGGTCTATTGCGGCGGCCAGCCCGGCATCGGACGGGTCCTCGGCGACCCCGAGGGCGACACCGTACGCCGCCGTGGCACCGATCAGCGGCGCCCCACGAACCTGCATCGTGCTGATCGCCCGCGCCGCGTCTTCGATCGTCAGCAAACCGACAATCAGCAGCTCGTGCGGCAGTCTCGTCTGATCGATAATCTCGACCGTATGCCCCTCTCGGCCGAGCCAGATCGTGCGCATCGGCCGGCCGCCGACTTTCATTGCGCCTCCGATGCATGCGGCGGCTGCAGGACGCGGCCGGCAACCGCGTCGAGGCGGCGGAGTATTTCCGGATCGCGGCGTTCGGGCGCGGTAATCAATGCGCCGTCGAGGGCGTGATCGCAGCCCTGGCGACACGGCCGGACCTGCTGTGCCAGAAGCGTCACGACACTCCTGATGAGCGCCTTCGCCTTTTCCGCGTTGGCGAGAAGAACCGAGACGATCATCTCGACCGTCACCGCATCATGGCCCGGGTGCCAGCAATCATAGTCGGTGACCATGGCAACGGTCGCGTAGCAGATCTCGGCTTCGCGGGCGAGTTTCGCCTCGGGCATGTTGGTCATCCCGATCACATCGCATTTCCAGGACCGGTAGAGCTCGCTTTCGGCGAGGGTCGAAAACTGCGGTCCCTCGATGACGATATAGGCGCCGCCGCGCTTGAGCGCCATGCCGGCTTGCGGCCCGGCAGCGACCAGCGCATCGCCGACCCGGCCACAAACCGGGCGCGCCATCGAGACGTGCGCGACTAAGCCTTTGCCGAAAAAGCTTTTCGGCCTCGCGTAGGTGCGGTCGATGAACTGGTCGATGACGACGAAATCGCCGGGAACCAGATCCTCGCGCAGGCTGCCGACTGCGGACAAAGAGACGATGTCGGTGACCTCGCAGCGCTTCAGTGCATCGATATTGGCGCGATAATTGATCTCGGAGGGCGGCAGAACGTGCCCGCGTCCGTGGCGAGGAACGAATATAACTGGTTGTCCGTCGAGCGTTCCGAAGCAGAATTCGTCCGAGGTCGGGCCGAACGGGCTTGCCACTCGGCGCCATTCGACATCCGCAAGCCCTTCGATCTCGTAAAGCCCGCTCCCGCCGATGATGCCGATAACGGGCCCGGTCATGCCGCGGGCCTAAAACGCCGTCCGTCATTCCCGCGTAAGCGGGAATCCAGGACCGCAAGACCGCAGCGGTTGCCCCTGGGCCCCCGCTTTCGCGGGGGCGACGACAACTGTCGCGTTGCAGACCTCATCGGCCCGGCTTAATGGACCGCCGCCCAGATCTTGCGCTTGGCGGCGTAGAAAATCCCCGCCGTGATAAACAGGAATAGCATCACCTTGAAGCCGGTACGATGCCGAACCTCGAGATTGGGTTCCGCTGCCCAGGTCAGAAACGTCACTACGTCATGGGACATCTGGGGCACCGCAGCCGGAGTGCCGTCGGCATAGGTCACGGCATTGTCGGTGAGCGGCGGCGGCATCGCAATCTGATGACCCGGGAAATATTCGTTGTAGTTCATCCCTGGCAGCAGGTTGAACCCGGGCGGCGGATCCTTGTAGCCGGTGAGGATGCCGAAGACGTAATCGGGCCCCCCATCGCGCGCCTTGACGATCATCGACAGGTCCGGCGGCAATGCGCCATTGAGTGCCGCGCGCGCCGCCTGGTCGTTCGGAAAAGGCCCGGGGATCGGGTCGGACGGGCGGCCCGGCCGCTGGAACATCTGGCCCTGATCGTTGGGCTGCTCATTGGTCACCTGATAGGTGGAGGCGATCGCCTTCACCTCGTCCTCGCTGTACCCGATATCGGCAAGATCCCGGAAATAGAGATGCTTGACCGGGTGGCAGGCTGAACAGACCTCCTTGTAGACCTGAAAGCCGCGCTGTTGCGCCGCTCGGTCGTAGGTGCCGAAGATGCCGTCGAACGACCATTGCTGGTGCGGCAAGGACGGGGTCTCTTCGGCGGCCCAGAGGGAGGAGGAGAGCGCCAAGGCGAAAAGCGCGACCGCGCCAAAGATGATTTTCGGCATTTCAGGATTTCGCCATTGGCGCCCCGGCGCTGCCGAGCGGGGCGACGCCGCCGGGATGCAGCACCGTCGTGGCGATGGTGGCCGGCAAAGGTTTGGCACGCTCCAGCTTGCCGATGACCGGGAATAAGATCAGGAAATGGACGAAGTAGTACAGGGTCGCGATCTGGCCGACAGTGACGACGAGCCCTTCGGGTGGGTTGGCGCCGACCCAGCCGAGCGCAATCACGTCAATGACCAGCAGCCAGAACACCCATTTGTAGACCGGGCGGAACCGGGCGCTGCGCACCGGCGAAGTATCGAGCCACGGCACGACGAACAGCAGGCCGATCGACCCGAACGCCATGATGACGCCGAGGAGCTTGTTTGGCACCGATCGCAAGATTGCGTAATACGGTAATAGATACCATTCCGGCACGATGTGGTTCGGAGTTTGCATCGGATTGGCCGGGATGTAATTATCCGAGCTTCCCAAGAAATTGGGGGCGTAAAATATGAAGAAAGAATAGATCAGCAAGAATACTGCCAGCCCGAACAGATCCTTGATCGTGAAATAGGGGTGGAACGGCAGCGTATCCTGCGGCCCCTTCATCTCGATCCCCAACGGGTTGTTGGAGCCGAAGCGGTGCAAGGCAATGAGATGGAGCAACACGACGGCAAGGATCACAAAAGGCAGCAGGTAGTGCAGCGCGTAGAACCGGTTCAAAGTTGGATTGCCGACCGTAAAGCCGCCCCACAGGAATGTGACGATGTTTTGCCCCATCAGCGGAATCGCCGAGAACAGGTTGGTGATCACGGTGGCCGCCCAGTAGCTCATCTGACCCCAGGGCAGGACATAGCCCATGAAGGCGGTCATGATCGCCAATATCAGAATGATGACCCCGAGTATCCACAGCAATTCGCGCGGCTGCTTATAGGAGCCATAGTAGAGCCCGCGGAACATGTGGATGTAGATGAGGGCAAAAAACATCGACGCCCCGTTCATATGGGCGTAGCGCAGCATCCACCCGTAATCGACGTCGCGCATGATCCGCTCGACGGAGTCGAAGGCGAGGTCGGCGTGCGGGGTGTACTGCATCGCCAGAAAAATCCCGGTGACGATCATCACCACCAGCATGATCCCGGAGAGCGAGCCGAAATTCCACCAATAGCTGAGGTTGCGCGGCGTCGGATAATCGTACAGCTCGTGCTGCAGCATTCCGACGAACGGCAGGCGATAGTCGATCCAACGGATGACGCGGCTGGTTGCGCTGAGGCGGGTCTGGGCCATGGCGCGTTCCTACCCGATCTTGATCGTGGTGTCGGTGGTGAATGCGTAAGGTGGTAGAAACAGGTTCAGCGGGGCGGGCCCTTGGCGAATTCGTCCCGAGGTATCATAGACCGAGCCGTGGCAAGGGCAAAACCAACCGCCATAGGGGCCACGAGGATCGCCGGTCTTCTGGCCGAGCGGGATGCAGCCGAGATGCGTGCAAACGCCGATGACGACCAGCCACTCTGGTTTCTTTACGCGAGCCGAATCAGCCTGCGGATCACGCAAATCCGCAAGGTTTACGTCTTCTGCGGCCTTGATCTCCTCCGGGGTGCGGTGGTCGATGAAGACGGGTTTGCCGCGCCAGGCGACGGTCAGACGCTGGCCGACCTGCACCGGAGCCAGATCGACTTCGGTGGTCGACAACGCCAAGGTATCGCGAGCCGGATTGAGACTATCGATAAATGGCCAAATCGTCGCGGCGACGCCAACAACACCGACTGCCGATGCAGTCAAGATCAGAAAATCTCGACGGGTCTCGCCGGAATGCGCTCCCGTGACATTGTGCTCCGCGAGATCGGCCATCCAAACCTCATTATTTCATCCCGCCCGTCGGGTGCGATTGCGATAGAAAGCTATACTGTTGAGGATAGCGAACTATGCGACAGACTGCCGCATAAATCGGCAAAAAGCGCAGTAAATGGAAGGCGAGTATATTACCTGCAATCCCGCCGAGCGCTCGGCCTTGGAGGTTGTTTGCGCCTCGCCCTGTTCGAACCGGACATCCCTCAGAATACTGGCGCCCTGCTGCGGCTTGCAGCTTGTCTTGGCGTGGATGTCGACTTGATTGAGCCGTGCGGGTTCCTGCTCGATGACCGCCGATTCAAGCGTGTCGTGCTGGATTATGCCGCGGATCTACAGATTTGCCGACATGCCTCCTGGGAAGCCTTCCTCGACGGTCGCCGGCAAGAGTCGCGGTTGGTCCTGATGACGACCTCGGGGACAGTTCCTCTTCACCGTTTCGCGTTCGCAGCGGACGACACCATCCTGCTCGGCCGGGAAAGCGCGGGGGTACCCGAGGCGGTGCATCGGGCCGCCGTGGGGCGGGTTGTCATTCCGCTATGCCCTCCCGCGAGATCGCTCAACGTCGCGCTGGCCGGCGCGCTCGCGCTCGGTGAGGCGCTTCGCCAAACCGGATTGTTCCCTGCGGCATGAACGGGGAGCAGCCGACCTTTTCGCCCGATGCTCGCCAGTGCGCCGTCGCCCACGCTTGGTTCACCGAGTTGCGCGACCGGATCTGCGCCGCCTTCGAGGCAATCGAAGACGAATTTGCGCCAGCCCGCGCCGAGAAAAGCCCACCAGGCCGGTTCGAGCGTACCGACTGGCAGCGCGAAGGAGGCGGCGGCGGAACCATTTCCGTCATGCGCGGCCGGGTCTTCGAAAAAGTCGGGGTCAATATCTCCACCGTCTCCGGCGAATTCTCGCCAGAGTTCCGCAACCAGGTCCCGGGCGCGTCCGACGATCCGCGGTTTTGGGCGAGCGGCATTTCGCTCGTTGCTCATATGTGCTCGCCGCTCGTTCCGGCGGTGCATATGAACACACGCCACATCGTCACGACCAAGAGCTGGTTCGGCGGCGGCGCCGATCTCACTCCGATCTACCCGGACGAGAGGGCGGCGGCAGAGTTTCACCACGCGCTCGCCGCCGCTTGCGCGTCATACGACAGCGAATGTTACCAGCGTTTTAAGAGCTGGTGCGATGAATACTTCTTTCTAAAGCACAGGGGCGAGCCAAGGGGCGCCGGCGGTATCTTCTTCGATTATCTCGACAGCGGTGATTGGGAACGCGACTTCGCTTTCGTTCGCTCGGTCGGTGAGCATTTCCTTGCCGTCTTTCCCGCGATTGTGCGGCCGCGAATGTCGCTCCCGTGGACGGCAGAGCAGCGGCAACATCAGCTTGTCCGACGCGGGCGTTATGTCGAGTTCAATTTGCTCTACGACCGCGGCACCGTGTTCGGGCTCAAAACCGGCGGCAATCCCGAGGCGATCCTGATGTCGCTGCCGCCATTGGCGGCTTGGCCTTGAGCAGAACAGGCGCTGAGGGCGCGTGTTAATGATTCGCGATGCCGAAAGCCAATATCCACCGCCGCGATACGCTCGAACAAACCTACCCGCTCGACGCTTTCGCCAGAGATGCCGGAGAAGAACGGCAGGGCGGCGGTTGAGCTGATCAGAGGCGTTCGCATTTTGTCCGCGCCCGACGCGGCGGGGGATTTTGATTTCGAGCGTTCCACCCAGCAGATCGGAGAGGCCGTTTCCGAGACTTTCCTCGCGCCGCATCGTCGCGAAGACAGGCTGGTGAGCGCCGGGTGCGACAGCCCGACAGGGGTCTCGGCCGATCCCGACCCGCGGCAGGGAGACGACGCTTTCCTTGCCGATATCGTTGCCGCTGCGCAAGGTTTTTGGCTTCAGACCTCAGCAGAGCCGGCCACGATGAACCGCGGCTGCGGGGGTTGCGGCAACAGCTTCCGCGACCTCACGGGTCAGACCTGCTGGATCGCAGACAGTAGCCACTCGCTGCCGCGCCGACGCACAAAGGTCCACATCTCTTCCGCCTCGGTCGGCGTGCGGGGGTCGCCGCTGACAATGTAGTCGGGATCGCCCGGCGAGCGCCCGAGCCGAACGACGTAGTCGATCGCGCGCCATCTGAGATAGGCGGTGGCGTATTGCAGATCGCCCTCTTCCCAGCTCTCGGTTATATCGCCTTTGACGAGCTGCACGTTGGAGACGATGTTCCGCACCCCCTGGC
>JBARIB010000363.1:0-1610 GCA_049799535.1 Allostellaceae bacterium
ATGCAGGGGTTCCCCTCTGCGGCGGGCGAAGCATTGCCGTCCCCAGATCGTTTCGATTTCGTGTCGCTCATCCTCTTCGGCGATCGCCGGAAAACGTACAACCTCCCAGTCCTCCTGGGCAACCACATGGCCGACGAGATCATCCTCGTGAAGCCGCTGCATGATGATGATGATGGCGCCGTTTCGTTTGTCATTGAGGCGACTATAAAGGGTGGTGTCGAACCAATCATTGGTCCCTTGCCGTTGCGTGTCGGAGAGTGCCCCCTCTGGCTTCAACGCATCATCGATAATGATGATGTCGGCTCCGCGTCCGGTCAGCACCCCGCCATTGGAGGTGGAGAGCCGGTATCCGTTGGCGGTGGTGAGAAACTCCGCGACCGCCTGGCGGTGCGGCGCCAGGCGAGTCGGAAAGATCCGGCGATACCAATCGCTCATCATGATGCTGCGACAATCGCGGGCCAATTTGTCGGCGAGGTCTGCGCATAGGAGACGCAAAGGATCTGTGCCGAGGGATCATGCCCGAGATACCAGGCCGGGAACCCTACTGAGGCCATCAAGGATTTCAGGTGGCGGGGCGGCAGAGTAATGATCAGCCGCCGGATCTTGCCTTCGCGCACTGCGGTCAGCTTGGCCGCGATCACCTCGATATGCCAGTTCATCGCAAATGCCGTTTGCGGGTTGAGCTCGGCAAAACAGCGCTGCGCAAAAAACGACAGATCCGACCGCAAGACTGCATCGTATTCAGAGAGTTGGAGGTCTGCCATCTCCGTTCACTCCTTCTTGCCCCGGAGCCGGGCTTGTATCCTCTTGACGATCTGCAGATCGGCTTCGGTAAAGGCCGCTGGATCAGCGCCGCTGGCATCTGTAGGAGGTTCAACCTCGCGCGCCAGCGCCAGGGTTTGCTGCGTTGCCCTCGGATCGCCCGCGGCGGACCGGTTGACGAGCTGGGTGACGATCGCCTCGAGTTTGGTGATCGTTTTACGCCGGCCGTTCTCGACGACGGGGACCGGCTGTTGCAGAGCATCGCTCAGCACGGTTGAAAGGTTCTTCCTTCCCGCCGGTCGCCCCTTGGGGTTACCGGACTGCCCTCTCTTAAAGCGGGTATGGTGGGGCGGCTTGCCATAGCCGACATCGGAGTCGGTGTCCTTGTTACGCGGCATCGCCCGTCTCCGCCTCGTGAGCGAGGTCATCAAAGCTGCGGCGGCTCAACGCATGCCGGGCGTTCTCGCCGGTCAACTTCTGCCACCGGCGCAGTGCCGTGTCGACATACAGGGGATCGAGTTCCAGCGCAAAGCAACGCCGGCCGGTGCGCTCGGCGGCAATCACCGTGGTGCCGCTGCCGAGAAAACTGTCGAGCACGATGTCACCACGGGCGGTGCAGTCGAGGATTGCGTCGGCAACCAGCGCCACCGGCTTGACCGTCGGGTGCAGGGCCAACAGATTGCCCTCCTCGCTGCTACGGGCGAAGGAGTTGGCTCCGCGATATTGCCACACATTGCTGCGGTTGCGACCGAATTGCCCGAGTTGGACATTATTGCGATGCGAGCCGCGCCCGTGTTTGAAAACCAGCACGAGCTCATGCTGGCTGCGATACAGCGATCCCATGCCAG
>JBARIB010000364.1:0-1674 GCA_049799535.1 Allostellaceae bacterium
ATTGGCCGTTGAATTCCAGCACGTTGCCGGAGCTCGCGAGCGACCCACCCTTCTGGCCGTAAAAGTTCCCGCCGCCCTGATTGAACAGTGCGTCGAACCCGTATCCGGCCCGTCCCATGCCGGCGGCAGTGAGGGCAGCGCCGTCCGACAGCATGCTGGTAATGGTCGCACGCTTGAGTGCGGGGTTGTCCTTCTGGTCGATCATGATTGCGATTAGCCGAGCAATATCGGTTAGGGCACCCGTCAAGCCGCCGCCCCCCTCCATGATCTCGATCTGCTCGGTGCCGTATTCCGAGGGAACCAGGGGCTGATCCGCGTCATCTCGCTCGGCCCGACGGGAATGTTGGGGTCTTGGTAACGCGCCTCGTCTGCGGGCTGGGCAGAAATCAGGCTCGTCGCCCGGCGAATGCGATGGATGCCGAGCGGGTCGAAAAGGAAGCCTTGGTAGGCATCGATCGGACGGGTTTTTCCACGGAGGTGCGCAACCACCCGGCCCAGCAGGTAATACCCGCAATTGTTGTATACCTGCGAGCTGCCGGGCGTGGACACCATACCGAGGCTCGCGATGTAGGAGTCGGTCATCGGCTCCGTCACCGGCAGGCTCGCCGGGTGCCCTGCTTGCACAAAGGCTTGCATTACCGCGGGACCGTTGCGGAACGCGTCGGGGTTGAGCCCGCTTTTGTGCTCCAGCAGGTGCCGAATTGTGATGCTGCCGAACCGATTGTCTGCCGGAGCGCCCCCTGAAGGTGTCTTGAGCTGCAGAATATCCTGCAGCTTGTCAGAGAGCTTGAGCTTGCCGGATTCGATGAGCTGAAACACGGCAAGGGCAGTGACGGTCTTGGACACGCTCGCCATGCGGAAGAATGTCGTCGGCTGAACGACAGGCCAATCGGGCTCCGCCATCGTGTAGCCACAGGCATAGACCAGCTTCGTGCCGTGTACGATGGCAAGGGAGGCGTGGCGGACCGGCGAATCCTCCATCGCCTGGTGGATGACATTGTCGATGTCGGTATTAGCGACCGGGCCGCTGGCGTGAAACTGCTTGGCAACGGTATTCTCGCTCTGCACGAACAGCGCGGCAAAGCGCACGGATGAGGCGCTGCTGCCAGCCGCCTGGACGCATACTGGAAAGAAGCTCTTTCCCGTCCATGTGTTGAACTCGGTCTGATAGCCGTCGGGTGTCATGTCGTGCCGGCCAACCCAGGGTCCGACTTCGTTGTCGACGAACAGCGACATGTACCGGTTGTCGCCGTCGAGCGTCACGAAAGCTGGCCGACACCAGGCCGACGTGTCGGCATTGAAGCGGGCCTGATAGATTGCAGCATCGTCGAGGAGACCGTCACTGTTCCACAGGACGTGACCCGTATTAGGAACCCAGATCGCGGCAAAACCCGGGTTGCCGGCGTCGCCATAAGAGGCAGCCCAATGCAATATCAGGCCTTCGCTTTTCGCCTTGGCGTTCATGCCTTGGATCGTGCCAAGGTCGCTGGCATCGCCCGAATGAAGCCGGTGGCGGGTAAGCGGAATCGGGCTCTCGGAGTTGGATGATGTCTTGGTCTAGAAACGCGGTCTCCGGCTTCTGCAAAAGTGCAGAGGCTCGGAAGCGCGAACCGGCAGCTTCCCGGATCCTCGGTTAAAGCTTTCCTAACGAGACGAGTTTCAGACGACGGTTAA
>JBARIB010000365.1:0-1622 GCA_049799535.1 Allostellaceae bacterium
CGTTCGGGGTCTTCTGACGCACCGCACCCTCGACGAGCGCGATCTTGCGGTCGAGAAAGGTCGAACCTTGCGCCGCGGTGATCCTCACTCTCAGCCAGTCGGATGTGACCCGGGTGCCGCCGGTCACCGCGGAGCGATCGCCGCCGCTTTCACGAATGACCGGCGCGGATTCACCAGTGATCGCCGATTCATCCACAGAGGCGACGCCCTCGATAACCTCACCGTCGCTCGGGATCAGATCGCCCGTCTCGACGAGTACCAGATCGCCCGGCTTGAGTGCAGTGGCGTCGACGAGTTCGAAGTTACGAGACTGAGCAGCCTGTAGGCGCTTGGCCTTAGTCTCGGTGCGCGTGCGGCGCAGTGCGTCGGCCTGGGCCTTGCCGCGCCCCTCCGCTACGGCTTCCGCGAAATTGGCGCAAAGCACGGTGAACCACAACCATACAGTTATTTGACCGGAAAACAGCGCATTGGTGCCGACCACTGTGCCGCCCCCGACGATCAGATCGCGCAGAAAGAAAATCGTGGTCAGCACCGAGACGATCTCGACGCAGAACATGACCGGGTTCTTGACCAGGGTGCGCGGATCGAGCTTGCGGAACGAGGCCCAGATCGCCGGCACGATCAGCGAGCGGTCGAAGATCGAGAGAGGCCGAAGCTGGCGCTTGTAAAGCCCGGTCTCCGGCGAGCCGATCATGATTGGGGAGATATCGGTCATAGTGAATGTCCCTCGGGAATTCTGTCGCTTACGGCCCCGGAAAGAGCTTGCCCTGGTTCATCGCGACCTGCTCCGTAACCGGTCCCAGCGCGATGGCGGGAAAGAAGGTGAGCCCGCCGATGATCAGTACGACGCCGACCAGGAGACCGACAAAGAGCGGCCGGTTTGTCGGAAAGGTCCCGGCAGACGGGGCGAGGAGTTTCTTCTGTGCCAGTGATCCTGCGACTGCCAGCAATGGGATGACCATGATGAACCTCCCGATCAGCATCGCGAACCCGATTGTCGTATTGTAGAAGAGCGTATTGGCCGAGAGGCCCGCAAAGGCGCTGCCGTTGTTGCCGGTGCCTTCGGTGTAGGCGTAGAGGATCTCGCTGAACCCGTGCGGCCAGGTATTGGCGATGCCGGCGAGGCCGGCAGGCGCGACTGTGGCCAGCGCAGTCCAGCCGAGGATCGACAGCGGCAGGCTGAGGAGCGCGAGGATGGTCATCTTGACTTCCTTCGCCTCGAGCTTCTTGCCGAGATATTCGGGCGTGCGCCCGACCATCAGCCCAGCGACGAACATTGCGACGATGGCAAAGGCGAGGATGCCGTAGAGCCCCGAGCCGACGCCGCCGAAAATCACTTCGCCAAGCTGCATGTTGACGAGCGGCACCATGCCGCCGATCGGCAGGTAGCTGTCATGCATCGAATTGACGGCGCCGCACGAGGTGTCGGTCGTCACTGTGGCCCACAGGGCTGAGAGCGCCGGGCCGAACCGGACTTCCTTGCCCTCCATGTTGCCGCCCGTCTGCACCGGGCTCGGCGCCGCATCGACGTGGAAGGCGGCAAAAGCGGGATTGCCGTGCGACTCGGACCAATAAGCGGTCGCCACGCCGGCGAGGAACAGCACACCCATGGCGGCGAAGAT
>JBARIB010000366.1:0-1865 GCA_049799535.1 Allostellaceae bacterium
ACCGAGAATTCGTGTTCTTTTGCATCGAGCTGCCCCAAGACGGAAGGGGGCAGAAGGACTTTGCGGCCGGAGAGCCAGTTGCCGGTATCGACGACCAGCCAACGAATCAGCCAGCTGGCGTCGTCAAACAGAAAGTCGCAGACGGTGCCAAGCCGGCCATCGCTCGCCGCAATAGCGTAGCGATTGATCGCTGATGCATTCCACAACATTGCACGCTCCTCTTGCAGTTAGGTGTCCTGCCCAATCGCGGGAACTTTAGAATGCGATCAACCGTTGGATAAATTTTAGCCTTTGCTCGAGAGCATCTTGGCTGCACTATTCAGCACCCGCATGAACCAGCTGATCCACCGACTCAAGCGCTTTCACGCCTGCATGCACATCAAGGCGTGAGGGGTTGGCCGTACTGAGGATCGCCTTCGCGCGAACCATTTCCTCTGTCCCGCCGTGCGCCATCACCAGAAAGCTATCGGCTTTCAGGGCGGTCTCGTATTCGATCACGCTGTCCTTCGGCACGCCGATGCCGTAGAGCGCCGCACCAAGCGCACTCAGTCCGCCAACCACGACAGCGCTCTCGACGGCGGAGACCGCCATGGCGGCCAGATACCCAAGCACGATGACATGTCCCACGACGGGAATGGTCATGAACAACCCGCCAAAGAACAAGCCCCAGAGACCGCCCCAGAACGCACCCCGCGTTCCCCAAAATTTAATTCGATCACCAATGTTGTAGAAGCCGACGACCTTTTCTTCAGTATGGTATCCCTTGCCGACGACGCTGAGGTTTTTCATCTCGAAGCCGGCCGCGGTCAGCTTTTTCACGGCTGTTTCCGCTGCATGGTGGTCTGCGAAGACGGCGATGACTGCGTCAGCTGTTTCCATTTTGATCCTCTTTCAGGACGAGGGGTACTTGGCAATTGGATTTATTGCCTCGTGTAAGCAGGGGAAGACACCAGCCAGGGAAGACCCATGGAGGGGTCGCTATTCGAGGGCCTCACCCGGCCCGTTTGCGCTTATTCCTGACACGCTCAATGGGACGTCCTTCATCAGCGGGACACGCGTGGCACCGTTCGCGCCTACCGGCTTGCCGGCTTTCTCAAGCAGCTCGAGGAACGGCCTGATGATGTCGATCGGCATCGGGAAGACCACGGTAGAATTCTGCTCTGCACCGATCTCGGTCAGCGTCTGCAGGTAGCGTAACTGCATCGCGGCCGGAATTGTCGAGAGGATTTGGGCGGCGTTGACCAGGGTCTGCGAGGCCTGGAACTCGGCTTCCGCGTGGATGACCTTGGCGCGCCGGTCGCGTTCCGCCTCCGCCTGTTTGGCGATGGCGCGCACCATGTTTTCCGTGAGCTCGACGGTTCTGATCTCGACGTTGCTGACTTTGATGCCCCAGGTTTCGGTCTGGGCGTCGAGGATGCTTTGGACATCGGCGCTGAGCTTTTTGCGTTCGGACAGCATCTCGTCGAGCTCGTGCTGCCCGAGCACCGCGCGCAAGGTCGTTTGCGCGAGCATGACGGTGGCAGGAAGGAAGGACTGAACCTGGACGATGGCCCGTTCGGGATTGACGACGTTGAAGTAGAGCACCGCGTCAACCTTCATCGAGACGTTGTCACGAGAGATCACGTCCTGGCTCGGTATCTCGATGACCTGGATGCGCAAATCCACTCGCACCATTTTCTGGAAGAAGGGAATCAACAGCACGAGGCCCGGTCCCTTGACCTTTTGAAAGCGCCCGAGAGTAAAGACCACAGCCCGCTCATATTCGCGCAGGATCCTCACGCTCGCCGTGATCAGAACGAAGGCAGCGATCAGGACAAGCGGGGTGAGATACAGAGGTACTAGGAACACGGCGTTATTCCTTTCAC
>JBARIB010000367.1:0-5583 GCA_049799535.1 Allostellaceae bacterium
TTCGGCAGAAGATGGCGATAGCGGGCTGGGAGTCGTTGATCTCGTGGTCCTGATGGAGGAGATGGGCCGCGCGGTCATGCCGGGCCCATTTTTCTCGACGGTATTGCTCGGCGGCGCCGCGATCGCCGAAGCCGGCTCGCCGGCGCAGCGCCACGAGTGGCTGCCGCGGATTGCCGCCGGCACCGCAAAGGCGACGCTCGCGTGGACCGAGCCCAATCTGCGCTGGGATGCCGCCGGTATTGCATTGCCCGCGCGTGAAGCGGGCGGCGGATACACTCTCTCGGGCACCAAGCTGTTTGTCGGCGACGCGCACCTCGCCGATGTTCTCGTCGTAGCGGCGCGCACCCGCGACGGCAGCACGATGGAAGACGGGATCAGCCTGTTCCTCATGCCGAGGGACACTCCTGGGCTCGGGGTCGGGGTATTGCCCACAATCGACGAGACACGGAAATTGTGCGAGGTCAGGTTCGAGAACATTTCGTTGCCGGCTGACGCATTGCTCGGCGAGAAACATGCCGGCTGGGTTCCGTTGTCGCGCGTGATTTCGCGCGCCACGGTGGCATTGGCGGCCGAAATGTGCGGCGGCGCGCAGCAGGTCCTCGACATGACCGTCGCCTACGCGAAGATCCGCATTGCCTTCGGCAAGCCGATCGGCAGCTATCAGGGAGTGAAGCACCAGGCCGCCGACATGTTGGTCGCCCTCGAAAACGCCAAGTCATTGGCCTACTACGCCGCTTGGGCCGTCGACGAAGGTCTCGAAGAAGCGCCGCTCGCGGTATCGATGGCGAAGGCCGCTGCCTCCGACATGGCTCGCAAGGTCACTGGCGCCGGTATTCAATTGCATGGCGGCATCGGGATGACCTGGGAGCACGATCTCCAGCTCTATTTCAAGCGCGCCAAAGCTTCCGAGGTCGCGTTTGGCGACGCCACCTGGCACCGCGAACGCGTCGCCCAGCTGATGGCCCCATAGCTCGCTTTGGCTGTGGAGAGACAGAACAATTTTGACGCGCTGCGCCTTCTCGCCGCGATATCGGTGATCTTCTCGCATTCCTTCCTGATCGCGGAGGGCACGCAAAACCGCGAATGGCTGATCCTGTTGACCGGGAACCAGTGCATCCTTGGCCTCACTGGGGTGTTCGTGTTCTTTGCAATCAGCGGCTTTTTGGTGACGCAGAGCTTCGAGCAGACCCCCAATCGGTTACACTTCCTTGCGAAACGGGCCCTGCGGATCTTCCCGGGCCTTTTTGTAGCCACGTTACTATCGGCGTTCGTCTTGGGGCCGCTCGTCACGACCCTGCCGCCTAGCGCTTATCTGCTGAGCCGAGCGGAGCCCTATGCCTATGTCCTCGGGAATACGCTTCTCGATCAAACTGTGCACGAGCTGCCAGGGGTGAGGTTTGTCGACAACCCGGTCGGGCTCGAGATCAATGGGTCACTGTGGACCTTGCGCTACGAGTTTGTGATGTACCTGATGGTCCTTGTTCTCGGGATATTCCGACGGCTGAAGGTAGGCACACTGCTCGTCTTATTGGGGTTCGGGATGGTTTGCCTGTACTCCAATATGCTCGACAAGTTTGAGAAGTGGGGCGTGCTCTTCCAATTGCTCAGCAACTGGGGATGGCTCGTCGGCTTTTTCGCCGCCGGCATGGTCCTCTACAAGCTGCGTCACACCCGAATTTTCGACGGCCGCATCGCGCTGCTGGCCCTTGCCGGGCTCGTCCTCAGCGTCCCGCTGCGCCAGTTCATTACATTTTTCCCGATATTCGGCTGCTATCTGGCGCTGTGGCTTGCGGTCACGCCGCGACTGCCGGCAATCCCGGCCGCGCGCTTCGGCGATTTGTCCTACGGCCTCTACATCTACGGCTGGCCGGCCGAGCAGGCCGTCACCTGGCTTTCGGGCGGCCGGGCCGCCTGGTGGCAGGTGTTCCTGATCGCTTTGCCGGCGGCTGCCGTAATTGCCTTCTTATCGTGGCATCTAGTCGAGCGCCCGATGCTGCGCCTCAAGCCGGGCTCGCGGCGGTCGGCGACTACTTACGCGGCGGCAGCGCAACGCGCATAATCGAGAGGGCTGGCGCCGGACTTCGCTCCCCCGCTAGTATGCGGCCCCGAAGCCAACTTCGAGGGAGATACGCCGATGCGGATACACAACCTCTACACCGATTCGAGCGGGCAATCGCACTTCCGGGACATCGAGGTCGAATGGGTCGAGGAGACGCGCGGCGGCAAGCTCTCCAAGCGTCTGCCGGCAACCGGCATTATTTTCCGTGAGGTTCCGCCGAGTTATGACCTCGACTGGCATCCAGCGCCGCGGCGGCAATACATCATCAATCTCGACGCCGGGGTGCAGATCACGGCGAGCGACGGTGAGAGCCGCAAGATCGGCGCTGGCGAGGTGATCCTCGTCGAAGACACGACCGGTAAAGGGCACCTTTCCAAGGCGATTGACGATAAGGTCCGCAACTGCATCTTTGTCCCCATCGAGTAACGGAGCACCGACATGAAGCTGCTTTACTTCGACGACTACAAGCTGGGCGTGCTGAAGGGTAATAACGTGGTCGACGTGTCGGCAGTCGTACGCGACATACCGCATACCGGCCCCGGCGACCTGATCAACGGGCTGATCGCACGCTTCGACCAATACCGCGGCAGGCTGGAAGATGCGGCGGCGAGCAATCAAGGGGTCGCATTGTCGTCAGTTCGGGTTCGCCCGCCTCTTCCGAAACCAGACAACATCGACGCGATGGCCGTCAATTATATGGAAGACGGCACGCGTTCCGCGCCGGCGCCGATCAACGCCTTTCAGAAAACGGCGAACGCGATCATCGGCCCGGGTGACACGATGGCGTTGCCCGACGAGCCGGCCACGATCTTCGAAGGCGAGGCCGAACTCGCCCTCGTCATCGGCAAGCGCGCCAGCCACGTCAAGGCCGCGGATGCAATGGACTATGTCTTCGGGTACACCTGCTTTATCGACGGCTCGGCGCGCGGCCTGCCGGCGCCCGGCTTTTTCGCGATGAAGTCGCGCGACACCTTTGCCCCGATCGGGCCATGGATCGTGACCAAGGACGAGATCCCGGACCCACAAAAGCTGCAGATCCGGCTCTCCAACAACGGCACCCTGATGCAGAATTTCAACACCAGCGATATGGCGCACAAGATCCCGCGCTGCATCGAGTGGCTCTCTTCGGTCCATACCTTGGAGCCGGGCGACATCATCGCCAGTGGCACCAATCACCGCGGGCTCAACCCATTTATGGATGGCGACCGTATCGAGCTCGAGATTGAGGGGATTGGCAAGCTGGCCTTCACCGTCAAGGACGAGCTGAAGCGCAAATGGGAGCGCGTCACGCGGCTGCAGATGCATGAGCGGGCGGCCCAGAAGACTCCCGGCGCTTATCCGGACATTACGCCGCAGCTGACCGGAAAATACGCCCCCTCGGCACGCTGACCCCCAATACCGCTGGCCCGGATTCGTCCGGGTCGGCGGGCCAGCGCTGTAACGAGAAAAGGAACGAGAATGACCGCCGCCGGCTTTGCTTACAGCAATCTCTTCAACAAGAACCTTCCGCCGGCAGCGCCGCCGTGGACCGGCTTTCCGAAATACAACTTCATCGGGGGGCATAACGACCCGGAGCGGATCCCGGCGTCGGCACTGGCCGAGGCCGCGACGGCGGTCCTGCGGCGCCGCGGGGCCGATCTGGCCCTTTACAACTTCGACGGACCGCAGGGCTACCGTGCGCTGCGTCAGTTCGTGGCAAAAAAGGTTTCCGGTCGCCCGGCCATAAAATGCGCGGCGGATGACGTCTTGATCACTTCGGGGTCGGGACAGGGTATCGATCTTGTCAATCAGCTGCTGCTGGAGCGCGGCGATACGGTCGTTCTCGAGGAATTCACCTATGGCGGCGCGTTGAGCAAGCTCAAGCGGCTTGGCATCAACATTATCGGCGCCCCACTCGACGACGAGGGGCTGCGGATCGATGCGCTTGCCCGTATCATCGAGGATCTTGGCCGGAAGGGCATCACCCCGAAGTACGTTTATACTATTCCGACCATCCAGAACCCGACCGGCTCGATCTTGCCGCGCGAGCGCCGCGAGCAATTGCTGGCCCTGACCCGAAAGCACGGTATCCCGGTATTCGAGGACGAATGCTATGCCGATCTGACCTGGGACGGCGCCGGTCCGCCATCGTTGTATGCGATGGACCCGCAGCAGGTGATCCATATCGGGTCGTTCTCGAAGACCCTGGCGCCGTCGTTGCGCCTCGGCTATGCCATCGCTGTCCCGGAAGTGATGGGCCGGCTGGTCGCCTGCAAGCGCGAGGCCGATAGCGGCACCGGCGCGCTCGATCAAATGGTGGTCGCAGAGTATTTCTCGCAAAATTTCGGCGAGCATGTCGGCGGCCTGACCCAAATCCTGCATGATAAGCTCGATACCATGGTGGAGGCTGTAGAGCGGGAGTTCGGCACCGCCGTCGAGAAGATGTGGAAGCCGAAAGGCGGCATCTTTCTGTGGATCAAGCTGCCCGACAGCGTCGATGTCACGAAACTTCTCGCACCCGCCGCCAAAGCCGGCATTGCTTTCAATCCTGGCCCCGAATGGTCGTGCAATCCGGCGACGAGCAAGTCCCACCTGCGCCTCTGCTTCGCATTGCCATCAAAGGACGTGATCCGCGAGGGTGTCGCCGCCTTTGCGCAAGTCTGCTTCGAGGAAACCGGCACCCCCGAGCGCAGCGCCAACATCCGCCGCGCCGCCGTTTCGGACTGACTGACCCGGCCTGTGGCGATGGCGAGAGGGCCCGATAGGCGCGTCTTTCTCGCCGGTGTGGGGGCAGCCGCGGCCGCCAGCGTCACGCCTTGGTCGAGCTCTGCCGCAGCCGATGGCGAACCGGCGAACGGCGCGGGTGGATTGGAGTATCGCTCGGCAAGCGAGCTGATCGGCATGCTCGCCGATAAACGGGTGTCCGCGGTCGAGCTCGTCGACTTCGCGATCGCTCGCATCGAGGCCCTGGACGCGAAGATTAACGCCGTTGTGGTGCGCGATTTCGAGCGGGCTCGGGCCGCGGCAAAGGAGGCCGACGCGGCTCTGGCGCGCGGCGAGGCCGCCCGCTGCTCGGGCTGCCGATGACGGTCAAGGAGCAATTCAACGTCGCCGGCCTGCCGACCACTTGGGGCAATCCGAAATTTCGTGACTGGCGTCCTGAGACCGATGCGCTGGCGGTGCAGCGGCTCAAGGCCGCCGGGGCCATCATTATCGGTAAGACCAATGTGCCGCTCATGCTGCAAGACTGGCAGAGCTACAACGCGATCTACGGCACGACGAACAATCCCTGGAATCTTGGCTGCACTCCAGGCGGATCATCGGGTGGGGCGGCCGCGGCGCTCGCGGCCGGGTTCGTCCCCCTCGAATTCGGCTCGGATATCGGCGGCTCATTGCGGGCGCCGGCGCATTTTTGCGGCGTGTTTTCGCACAAGCCCAGCCTCGATCTGGTTCCCCAGCGGGGCTCGGGCCCGCCGCAGACCCCGGCGATACCGGTGCGCGGTGATCTCGCCGTGATCGGGCCTATGGCCCGCAGCGCCGCAGAC
>JBARIB010000368.1:0-5223 GCA_049799535.1 Allostellaceae bacterium
CGAGAGGCTGACGACGCAGCTCGAGGATCAAACCCTGGATTTTGGCGATACGCTGCTGGTGGCTGGGGGCTGGGGGGAGATCCGACGACTGCGCGATGATCCCGAGGATTTTGTCGTGCTGACCCTGCCGGCGGAATACAGCGAGCTGATGCCTGCCCGCCACCGTGCGCCGATTGCGGTGGCTATTCTCGTCGCCATGGTCGCCGTGATGGCTTTGGAGCTGGTGGCGAATGCGGCGGCGGTGCTGATCGCCGCATTGGCGATGATCGCCACCCGTTGTGTCAAGCTCGACTCGATCTATCGCATCGTCAACTGGAAGACAGTGGTGCTGGTAGCCGGGACTTTGCCGCTAGCGACAGCGCTGTCGAAAACCGGCGCAACGGCAATGATGGCGCATGGACTGGTCGGTCTTTTAGGATCGCTTGGCCCTTTGGCGATGCTGGCGGCCGTGTTTTTGGTCACCGCGCTGATCGGGCTGTTCATTTCCAACTCGGCCACCGCGGTGTTGATCGCGCCAGTGGCCATCGACGCCGCCAGCGCGTTGCACGTCTCGCCGCATGCGTTTGCGATAACCGTTTCGATCGGCTGCTGTGCCGCGTTCGTGACACCGGTATCATCCGCGGTCAACATGCTGGTGATGGAGCCGGGCGGCTATACCTTTGGCGATTTCGTCAAAGTCGGCCTACCGCTGCTGCTGCTGACGATGGTCGTCACCGTCGTACTGGCCGCGGTGATCTATCCCCTCGGTGGTTTTTGAGTTGGCTCTCGTGATGTAGGAGGAGAAACCATGGCAACAGGCCCATCGCAGTCCTCTCGGATTGCTGATTTCAAGCAGGGTCAATACAGCGACGGTAGTCCGCTCGACGAGGTCCAGTATCTCGAGTGCAAGCTGATCCTGAAGCCCGACCGTTTCACCGCGGCAAAAGTCTTTCTCGAGTACGGCCAGCTGGTAGCACAGACGGCAAAGCAATTCGGCATCGGCTACATCGACAAGGGCGTGGTCCTCAAGCCCGCGATCCGGGAGGTGATGTTCCTGGATACCGCCGATTTCCGGCTCTACAACAATGCGTTCATCTTGCGGCGGCGCATACGATACAAAGATGGCTTCCCGGCGGGCGACCCGGAAATCGTTTTCAAGTACCGCCACCCGGACATCCAGAAGGCGGCGGAATTGGACGTGCGGCCGAACATCGCCGGCAATTACCGGATCAAGTTCAAGGCAGAGACGCTACCGTTGAAAGATCAGGTGGGCGGCTACCGGAATCTGTTCTCTCACAACGTGCAGTTTCCGCTGAGCCAGGCGCCCGAGGGGGATCGCACCTCGATGCGAACCTTAGCGCATGTATTCCCCGTCTTGGAGGCGCTCAAGATCTCCGACACCGACAGGGTCGAACTGGTGAACGAGACAATCGTCGAGGAGGTCCTCCAGGACCTCGGTGAGCTGGACTTCGGCAGGGGGGTCACCGCCGAGTCGAACATTGCCATCTGGCGCGAGCGGGGAACGCACCATCCGATGTGCGGCGAGTTTGCATTCGAGGCCAAGTTCAAGCGCGCGGACGAGCTGCACGAGAAGGCGATGGACCGCGGCCGGCAGTTTTTCATTGCGCTGCAGCAATCGGGCCGCGACTGGCTCTCCCTCGGCACGACCAAGACCGGGCTCGTCTACCGGCTTAAAGGCAATCCGCCGCAAGCCCATGAGTGACAAACATCAGCGGCATTGGCTCGCAGTAGCACTGATGAAGCACGATCCATGGCGCAAGGAGAGCAGAGTATGGTTACCAGTGTGAACACCCCAGTCCCGGCCGGTTTCGATGCACTACCGGTTCTCGACCTGCGCGACCCCAACATCACCGTTGACGGCAACCGGATTTTGGCCGAGCTGCGCGCCAAAGGACCGGTCTGCCGCGTGGAACCCCTCGGCTCGCTCGGGTTCCTGCGCTGGGCCGACTGTGATGCGATCCTCCGCGACTTCAGGACGTTCTCGGCCGCGTTCGAACGCTCGATGCCAGTGCCCGGAGCCGAGGAAGAGACGAAAATCGACACGCTGCTGCGGGAAGATCCCCCGGACCATACGCGGGTGCGAGCCCTCATGCAACAGGCCTTCACGCCCCAGCGCGTGGCGGCAATGGAACCCCACACGCGGGACATCACCCGGAAGCTGATCGACGACATCATGGCCGCCGGCAACGAGTGCGATTTCCTCCATCAGTTCACACTCCCGCTCCCCTCCACGGTGATGTCGGGCCTCCTCGGCGTTGATTCCTCGATGATGGAGACGTTCGCACGCTGGGCCAATTCGATGATGGGTGCCAACACCGCCCACGCCATAAAGGACGACGCGGCGCGCCAGAAGCGCTACCAGGAGATCGCGCGTGATGCGAAGGATATGGAGGCCTTTCTCAAGGATCGAATCGAAGAGCGCCGCAAGTCGCCCCAACACGATCTGATCACCTACCTGATCCAGGCCGCGGAAGGCGGCGACCGGCTGACCGACAAGGAAGCCCTAACCCTGATGAAGCTCTGCATCATCGCCGGCAATGATTTGACGACGCAGGCGCTCTCGCTGACGCTGGATTGCCTGCTCGAACACCCGGACCAAATGAGCCTTCTCGCCAACGACCTGTCGCTGGCCGCCAATGGGTTCGAGGAGAGTCTGAGGTTCAATGGCCCGGTCGTCCTCCTGCAACGCAAGACGGTTCGGGATACCGAGAAGGCCGGGGTCAACGTGCCCGCGGGCTGCGTGGTCGCCCCGGTTGTCAGCTCGGCCAACCACGACGAAGCGATCTTCGAGAATCCGGAGGTTTTCGACATCCGCCGCACCATCCCGCGGGTCCTCAGCATGAGCAGCGGGAACCACCAGTGCATCGGCCAGCCGCTCGCCCGTCTCGAAGCTCGTGTGGCGTTCGAGGAGTGGTTTGCGCGCGTCTCGTCCTTCAAGCGCACGGGTCAGCCTGAACTGACCAAGCAGATGGGCCTCAAGGGGTTCAACAAGCTGCCGGTGGGCTTTGAGCGCCGCACTGCCAAAGCTGCCGTCGCGCCGGAAGACAGCGTCGTTAAGCAGGCGGCGACGGCGGAGAAACTCGCCGCCATGTCCGACCAGCAGCTAGGGCTGGACAAGCGCGAGATAATGACGGTGAGGGTCGCCGGGCTCTGGGATGTCAGCACCAACAGCAAACTCTTCGCACTAACTCACCCGAGCGGGGGTCTGCTCCCGCGATTCACGCCGGGAAGCCACATCGTGATCCACATGCGGGACGGCGGCAAAGTATTTAGGAACAGCTACTCGCTCATCAATGGCGCTTTTGTCGAGGGCCTGGCTTACTTCATTGCGGTGCAGCTCGCGCCGAATTCCAAAGGCGGCTCGAAGTACCTGCACGAGAAAGTCAAACGCGGTGACGAACTCACGATCTCCGTGCCTGCGAACTATTTTCCGACGGCCGAGCACGCGGTCAAACACCTGCTGATCGCTGGCGGCATTGGCATTACGCCTTTGCTCGCCCACCGCTCCCACCTCAAGCTCAACGAACAGCGCGTCGAGCTGCATTACACCTTCCGCAGCGCTGAGACCGCGGCCTTCGTCCCCTTCCTGGGGTTCCAAGGCGACCCGAACGTACATCTCTATGATGACAGCCTGGGACAGAAGCTCGACGTCCCCGCGCTGATCCGTCGCCAGCCGGAGGGGACGCATCTTTACACCTGCGGGCCCGCGGGACTGATGGACGCCGCGATAAACGCGGCGGAAGCGCTCGACTGGCCGGAGGAGTCGATTCACGTCGAGCGCTTCGGCGCCGCGCCCAGGAAGGGCGATGAGCCGTTCCAGGCGGTCTGCCAGCTTTCGGACAAGACTGTCAATGTTGGGGCGACCGAGCACCTGCTGGACTGTCTGGAGCACGCCGGCATCGAGGTTCCATTCGGCTGTCGCGCCGGCAGTTGCGGGACCTGCGAAGTTGAGGTGCTGGCTGGGAAGATCATCCATCGCGATACGGTTCTTTCTGCTGCCGAGCGGGCGGAAGGCAAAAAGATGATGGTCTGCGTCTCGCGCGGACAGGGCAGTTTGACCCTGGAGGTCTGAGGTCAAAGGGTCGGTGGGGTCTGGCCAGTTGCTGGTCGTCACCCACGGCTGGTTCATGGAGTAGCCAAAGCCGTTTCACAAGGAAATTCGCTGGGCATGCACCCCGGTGACACCGTCATGAAGGTGCGGGAGGAGGCGCCCGCTTTGGTGACGGCGGATATGCCGACCGCGGCACCGACGCTGGTTTCGGCCGCGGTGGCTTCGGCAACGTCCACAACGCAAGCGCCTTCTCCGACCGCGCCGACGCATTCCAGCAGAGCCATCCCGAATTTCAGCATAATGCGAGCCAGTCCCAGGAAGCCCATCCTGAAGCTCGGCAAAACGTGTCGCAGGTCCAGCAGAACCACACCACCGAAGCCAACCAACTTCAGTCGAACCGGATGAACGAGGCCAACCAGCTCCAGTCAAACCGTACCACCGAAGCGAATTATCTGCAGGGCCAACGTCAGGCTAACTGGAACAATTACAATGGAAACTGGGGTGGCTACTATTCGGGTCTAGGGTTGGGTGCAGGCCTAGCGATTGGCGCCACCATAGCGGCATTGCCGGCAGCGGCGGCGGCAATCTCCGTCGCAGGAAACCCATATTATTATCAGAATGGCGTCTATTACGCGCCACAAGGCGGGCAGTACGCGGTAGTACCGCCGCCGCAAGGAGCGGTCGTTGCGACCCCGCCACCCTCCTGCTCCAGCGTCAATCTCGGTGGCGGCGGGACCGGGCTCGATTGCGGCGGCGCATTCTATGCCCCGGTCGCGGGGGGCTACCAAGTAATCTCACCTCGTGTTGGAGCGACCGTGTGGACCTTGCCCAATGGGGCGGTCGATCAGAACGTCAATGGCGTTTCCTATTTCGCTTACGGTGGCGCCTGAGCACAGCAGCTTCTCGGGCGTTTGCAGCGCTCGGGGCGGGCCTCCTGCCGGAGGGCGATTGGAGGCGCGCGCTCGACCACCCTGTACAATCCGAGCGGCGCAGTCTGCACTTCGGCATGTTTGCCGGAATTGCATAGCGTGCCGTTCAGCTCACAAGCATATTCACTTCGGCAGTCTTGCCGACCTGTTCAACATCGGAGGACACAGATGAAGACAAGGCATCTCTTGAGTGGCGTCGCGGTGATTGCCGCGCTTGCGTTCTCCGCGCCGGTTTGGGCGCAA
>JBARIB010000369.1:0-2563 GCA_049799535.1 Allostellaceae bacterium
GCTTCCAGGCCGGACCGGCGAAGTGAGTACCGATCTGCCGGCCCTGCTTATCGAAAAGGTTTGCCTCGGGGCCCTTGAATGACCACTCGAAGGTGCTTCCCTTAGCCTCGCAGGAATAGATCTGGACCCCATCCGCCATGACCGCAAGCAGGAGCGCGGAGCCCTGAGGGGGCGTTACGGCCGCTTGGTCAGCATGAACGGCGAAGGTGCCAATTCCGATACAGATCGCCGTCGTGATGACCCGAGCCATATTCCTCATCGACGCCTCCGATCGTAGCCTGCCCGTCCCGACCGCGCTCCAGAGCGTCAGTATTGCCCATGACCAGTCGCCAGCAAGCGCACAAATACGCAACGATTTCGTTTTCGAAGGCCCGCCGTAAGTGCAAAGCACTAGCATGCTAGATTGGCTGATGCAAAAAGCACAACGTTCGGCGACTCGGCCATGACGACGACACCCCGATTAGCGTTGATCACCATCGTCGGGACCCTCGCCTATCTCGGTCTCGCCATCCTCGGCTGGGGCGGGTTTGCCGCCTTCTTCTCCCATCCGGCCCTAATCGCGCTGGCGATTGTACTCTTCGTGTTGACTGGGGTCGCGCTCTTCAGTGGTGGAAATCTCAGCCCCGGCGTGCGCGAGGATCGTGCCAACCGCTGGGTTATCGTAGCCTTCGGGCTGATTGGGCTGCTCGACGCCTATCTGCCGGCCTACACGGACCGGAAAGGGTTCTGGACCCTCGACGGGGATACTATTCGCTGGGTTGGCGTTGTTCTCTTCGCCGCCGGTGGTGCGTTGCGGATCTGGCCGGTCTTTGTCCTCGGCCGCCGCTTCAGCGGTTTGGTGGCCATCCAGCCCGGCCACACGCTGGTCACGAGTGGTGTCTATGGCGTGATTCGCCACCCCAGCTATCTGGGATTGCTCGTCAACTCGCTAGCATGGGCGCTCGCTTTTCGTTCGGGCGTCGGCCTGCTGCTTACGGCATTGCTAATTCCGCCGCTGCTGGCGCGCATTCGTGCCGAAGAGCGACTGCTGCGCACGCAGTTCGGCGCCGAATACGATGCCTACTGCAGCCGCACGTCGCGTCTCATTCCAGGGTTCTATTAAGGCGGCTGCTGCCGAGCGATGATCGCACCCACCGTGAGGAGCTCTATGCGCCCCCTCGTCGCTCGCCTATCAACTTTGGCGGCGATTGAGCCGAAACTCCCTCCTTCGAGATGACGCGGCCCGTGGTTCGAGCGTGCGCGGGCTCATCGGGCGACGACGATTGAATGGCTCGCTTGCCCAGAGAATCCCGAGGATAGACGGCGCAGATGTATTCTCATACAGTTTATCGACAGCGCTGGAACAAGCGTTCAGTGCGAACAAGCTTTGCATACGGTCTTTTTCGGTAAGGGGGCTTAGAGATGCGGAAGGGCGCGTTGACCTCAATGGGTCTCGCGGGTCTGTTGGTGGGTACCTTTGTCCAAGGAACTGACGCTGCACCAATCACGCCTCCCGCAGCCTCATCGGACCTTCATAGGCGTGCGCTCGAGCAAGTATACTATTACCATGGCCGATATTATCCATACCGCTATAACAATCGCTATTATGCGCATCGAGTTTATCGACACGGTCGTTGGCATTATTATTGACAGCCAAACCCCGCCGCGGCCCGCGCCTCCGCCATGCAGACGGAATATTTCACCAGCATGGCAGCGCGCGCGGGCGATCGCGGCTAACCGACAAAACGCATCGGTCAGCCAGAGGAGGTGACCGCCGAAATTCTCGGGCTGGCGACGACGATGACCTTCGTCAACGGCACGTGATCATCGCCGACAACTTGAAAGAGGTAGGGCGTCAAGTAAATCGGGGCACTCCTGGAAAGGCTATCAACGCCGCCATGGCGAAGTCCCGCGGACCCGCGTTTGAATGTGCTGCGGAATGGGAATGCCTGACCGGACGACGCGAGGCGGAGCTCGCAACATGTAGGCCCCCTCGCGGTTGAGGCCGGCGCGCGCGACCATGAAATCGACGACCCATCAGATCGACAGCCCTTGCAGGCGAGCGTCCAGACCGGAAGCCGCCTCGATCCAACTGGCCTAGCCCGGATATTTCATCGGAGGGTGGGATCGCGACAGGAAGGGTGCTTTCGGTCCGGAGAGGCGAGCTTTGGGTAGTTTGCGAGGGACGCCTTTGCTGAGAGCTGGTGTTTTGCGAGTCTGCGACGGCGTGTGACGCGGCAAGGTTGCGGGTGCGAGCAGAGCGGCACACTGGCGCCGCAGACCGGTTGCATTGGCACCGGCGGAGCGGCTACCCCGCAGTGAGGCGCTGGGCGACGATGGCGAAGAGATCCTTGTCGGGACAGGCACTCGACAGGCAGAAGCGGATGCGCCGGGTGTTGCGCCAGATGACCGCGCCGATCTTCAAGAGCTTGAGGCGGATGGTGCCAGCCTGGGCGCCGGCGAGCTCGGTGCCGGTCAAGCCCAACCGCCGGACCGCAGTCAGCAAGCTATAAGCGAGGCCGGCCAGGAGCAGGCGGAACTGGTTTGGCCACCACTTATGGCATGAGGTGCGGTCGGCGAAGAG
>JBARIB010000370.1:0-1611 GCA_049799535.1 Allostellaceae bacterium
GTCGGGCAAGTCGCGGTGCAAAATCCGCAATGCGTGCAGGTCCGCAGGATCTTCTCTGATGCGGCATTATCGGGATCTGCAAGCTGCTCGGGTGTAAAATCTGTCCGCACCGGGTTAGCTCCCTTCAACCATGCGGCCCGGATTGAGTATGCGGCGCGGATCGAAGCCTTCCTTGACCCGCGCTGCGAGCGCAGCCAATCCCGGTGCTTGCGGCTCAAACACCGGGATTGCCCGGCGCAGCGCTGGTGAGGCCCTGATTAAGGTGGCGTGGCCGGTGCCGCGCCCATCGGTTCCGCGGATTGCAGCACGTATGACAGCAGCGCCCCCATCATCGGCCTCAGCGACCGCAATCCACAGAAGTCCGCCCCCCCAATCGAGATACCAGCTGGCATCGAGTTGGCGCGCGATCTCCTCAACCAGCTGGACGCCGCGGCTCGGCGCGATCGATACGCGCCAGACTGCTTGATCGCTGAGGAGAATGAATGGAGCAACGTCGCGAACGGCGCACCAAAACAGCGCCGATGCCGCCTCATCGAGCACTGTCGCTTCGCAACCGGAAGTGAGCTCTGAGAGCAACTGCTCACGCCTGTAGTTCACCGAGGGAGCCGGACCTTCGAGACGAAGCGCGGCGAGGCTCACCCGCCCCGTTACTTGGATGCCCAAAGGAAAGGCTGTTATTAAAGAGGAGGGTATGTAGGCGGCGCCGGAAACCTCGTGGGGGGAGGCCAATGCCAGACCGAGGCGCCGAGCCGCCATCGCCGCATCAAGCCCGCAGAGCATGACGGTCGAGACGGTTTCCGGCCGGGGCAACACCTTCACCGTGACTTCCTCGAGCGCGGCGAGTGTTCCATACGAGCCGGCCATCAACTTGCAAAGATCATAGCCGGTGACGTTCTTTACCACCTTCCCGCCGGCCTTGAAGATTTCACCGCGCCCGCTGACTCCGCGGAACCCGAGGAAATGGTCGCGCGCCGCGCCAGCCTTGATCCGGCGGGGGCCGGACAGGTTGCAAGCGAGCACGCCCCCTAAGGTGCGTCGGCCAGCCTCGGCCGCCGGTACGCCCAAAAGCGCGTTCCAATCCGGCGGCTCGAAGGCGAGCATTTGATTCGTCTTTGCGAGCGCGGCATCGATATCACCGAGCGGCGTTGCGGCGCCGGCGGTCAGCACCAGCTCGCTTGGCTGATAATCACGGATCCCGCTGAGCCGGGATAGATCGAGGGTATGCGGCAGTTGCAGCGGGCGGCCGAGCCCACGCTTCGTCCCGCCGGCAATCAGCTCCAGCGGTTCTTCGGCCGCGAGCGCCGCAGCGACGAAGTCGCGCAACTCGTTAAGGCTGATTGGGGCGAACCGTGTCATCCCCCGGAGCTTACCTCAAGACGCCCTCGATCGAGACGATCGCGTGCGGCCTGCGCAATTGCCGTCCTTAACACAGGGCAAAGAGGCTGGGTTCCGCGTGCACAGCGTACTACCGCTTGATGCCCATCCGGAGAGTTTCGGGGCAAATGGAGCGAACCACCAGGTGCGCGCCGGCCCCGACATTGCCTAGCTGCGTCACGTAACCAGCGAGCTGTAAGTTCCGGACTCGGGGAATTCTAGACTTTACAAGATATC
>JBARIB010000371.1:0-5621 GCA_049799535.1 Allostellaceae bacterium
CAAGCAGTGCTTTTAGCTGCAGATTTGCTGCAGGAGCAGTTACCGGAACCAGCCGGTGGACCCTGGAGGAAACGGGATTCGAGTATCGGATCGGCAATTGCAGTCTTGACAATATATACCCTTGTTGCTATCCTGCGTCACCAATGGCTCGCGAGCAAAACCTTTCCCTAGCGTCGTTCAGACCGGGTCTATCGGTGGTCTGGCGGTCGATCGAGGAGCTGAAGCCGGATCCGCGGCCGCCTCGCTTTTATAGCCGCGAACAGATCCGCCAATTGGCAAAGACCATCGCATCCTTCGGTTTCACGGTGCCGATCCTCATCGACCGAGAGCTGCGGATCACGGCCGGACGCGGTCGCCTCTTGGGTGCTCGAGAACTGGGGTGGAAGCGGGTGCCGACCATCCTGCTCGACGATCTGAGCCCCGCCCAGGCCCAAGTCTTCATGGTCGCGGATGACCGGCGCGCAGGGACCACCTCGTGGGACGACTTGTTACTGGCGATGCAGCTTAAAGAGCTGTCCACGGCATAGGTGGAATTCGGGCTCCAGCCGACACAAGGTTTGAACTAAGTCCTGCAGTGCGGTCGCGGCGGAGCCGCTCGGCGATGTTGCGATGTCCATCTCACCCCGAAGATTTCCCGCGGGAGGTGCGTTTTGTGATGACAGCGCGGCGATGAGCAGGGCGTGAGAGGCGCTGTCGGAGCGACCCCGCGGCGGAAAGCGTCGATTTGCTCCGATAGGCTTAACGTAATTGTCACGTTAACGATGGAACTTGGGGCATTCTTTCTTTGGATGCGGTCGGCGCCGGGGCGGGACATGTCAGCAGAAACATTCGACTACGACCTTTTGGTGATCGGTTCGGGGCCCGCCGGTCAACGCGCCGCGATCCAGGGCGCGAAGCTCAACAAGAAGGTAGCCATCGCTGAGCGTAAAGCCGTGATCGGCGGCTGCAGCGTCAATCTCGGCACGATCCCCTCAAAGACCTTGCGTGAGGCAGCGCTTGAGCTTTGCGGGTACCGCTCGCGTGGGTTCTATGGCGCCTCCTATACCGTGAAGCAACACATTACGATGCAGGACTTGCTGGTCCGCACAAATCTCGTGATCCAGCATGAACTCGACGTGATGCGCAGCCAGCTGATGCGCAACGATGTCGAACTGATCCCCGCGACGGCTTTGTTTACCGGCCCCGGCACGGTGCGTCTCGACTATGTCGATACAAGGCTTTCCCGTCTCGTCACGGCAAAGAAGATCGTGATCGCTACCGGAACGGAAACCACCCGCGATCCCCACGTCGCGTTCGACGGCAGGCAGATTTTTACCAGCGACGATATACCCTCGCTCGATCGGTTGCCGCGGACACTTGCCGTCGTCGGCGCCGGCGTTATCGGATGCGAATACGCCAGTGTCTTCGCCGCGCTCGGGGTCCGGGTCACGCTGATCGACAAGCGCGACCGGCTGTTACCATTCGTCGATCATGAAATCGTCGACGCGTTGTGCCACCAGCTGCGCGAAAACCGAACGACTTTGCGACTGAACGAAAGCGTCAACCGGCTGGAAATCATCGAAGACGAGCACGGCGCGCGCGTCCGTCTGCATCTCGACAGTGGCAAGACGATCATCGCCGAAAAGGCGCTCTATTCGGTGGGCCGCACTGGAGCTACCACCAAGCTCAACCTGGCTGCCGCCGGTCTGACCTCCGACATCCGCGGTCGGCTCGCCGTCAACGCGTGTTTCCAGACCGAGGTCCCCCATATCTATGCCGTCGGTGACGTGATCGGGTTTCCAGCGCTCGCCTCTACCTCGATGGAACAGGGCCGTCTGGCGGTCTGTCATGCATTCGGCCTCAAAGCCAACAGCGCTCCGGAGCGGTTTCCGTACGGGATCTATTCCGTCCCGGAAATTTCGATGGTGGGAAAGAACGAGGAGGAGCTGACCGAGGCCGCGGTTCCTTATGAAATCGGCAAGGCTCGATATAAAGAGATCGCCCGCGGCCAGATCCTCGGTGACATCACCGGCCTTCTAAAACTGATATTCCATAGTGAAACCCGAGAGATCCTGGGAGTCCACATCATTGGCGAAGGGGCAAGCGAGCTGATCCACATAGGCCAAGCGGTGTTATCCTTTGGAGGAAAGATAGACTACTTCATAGATACCGTCTTTAATTATCCGACTTTGGCGGAATGCTACAAAGTGGCGGCATTCGACGGCATCAATCGGCTGGGGATGTTTGACGGAGTGCAAGCCGAGGCGCCGCACCCCGTCTGAGGCACCCGCCGACCCGCGCCTCGATGAGGGTTGTGCCGGGCGGGACCAGATTACCCTAAACAAACTCGCGGCACGGGGTCCCGCCTCTCATGCGGGTTGAAGAGCAAAATCGTAGCTGCCTTTTTTTAATCCTCGGCGCTTGTTTGGTTCGGCGTTAACGAATTTTTCATTCATAAGTAAAACCGAGAATAGATACAAGAAAAGTACGATATAAAACGCGGCGCAGCTGGTGTGGCCGTAACAGCGCAACCAAATCGCCATCGGCGAAACAAGACACAGAATCGGTTGACACGGGCATTTTAGCCTGTTTAGCCTCGATTGTTCCTGCCTGTCCTGTCGGGTTCGTGGGGAGCGGCCCGGTAAGACACCGATCAGCATTCTCTCGTCCAGCCAATACGTTGGCATGGCGGTCGGACCGCTTTTGCCCGCGACAAGGGAGTGCGCAGCAAAGGGGAGCGATGCAATGCCAATGCGTCGAACGATCGGCATGTCACTAGCGTTTCTGATGATCTCTGCCGCCGCTATCGCCAAAACGCCGGGGAAGAATCCATCGCAGCACCGTGCATTGCACGGCACCAGCGCCGCAGCTACGATGGCGCGGCATGGCACGCCCTGGAGCATCGCCTGCCAGGCCAGACATCACCGCTCGCATGCGAGGCTTACCACCCGCCACGGCTGGGATCGGGAGGCCGGCACTGACTCAACCGACCTTACGAGCGCCGGGCCGCCTGACGCTTATCTCGGGCCGGTCCGCCCGATCGGGCGGATGGAGACGGGCACGGCGGCCTGGTATAATTGGGTGGGCTCCCGCACCTCGAGCGGCGAAATTCTCGACAGCGTCACCGCCACCGCGGCGCACCGTTCACTGCCGCTGGCTTCCTACGCCAGGGTGACGAACCTCGATACGGGTCGCTCTGTCATCGTCAAGATCAACGACCGTGGTCCCCGGACCCGCCGCTTTATCATTGATCTATCGCCGCGGGCCGCCAGCGCGATCGATGTGATTCGCACCGGGATTGCAGCTGTCATCGTCGAGCCGGTGATGATCGAACCGCCATCCGGCCAGGCGGCTGCCAGGGTTGCCGCCTTTAGAAATTCTGTTACCGCCGCACAATAAGCGCTTGCGCGTTACTGGAGCCGCGGTGCGGCGCTGATCAGTTCACGAAGCGGTCGGGGTTTGCCGGTATTGGCGCAGATGATTTTCTTGCAGGGATCCGCGCGCAGGTGCCCCAATTCGTGCTCGTTCAGCGCTCGCCCGTGCTTTGCTCTTCCCACAGGGAGTTATAGAGATTGGAGGCACACTGATCGAAGACGCTACTGCCTGGTGCGATACCCACATCGGCGCAGGCCAGACGCGCGTGCTCCATATCGATCTTATTGACGCTCGCAGTGCCACACGACCCAAGCAGTGCAGCAAACCAGCAAGTTACGAGGATTCGCGACATACTATTGTCCAACCTAAGGATGTATCAGGCTCGATTGCCCTTGCTTGAACGGGCCGGGGCGGTTGCCGTAGAGCGACGGGCATCGGCCACCAATTGCGTGACATCAGCCGGGGTTAGAACCGCCGAGCGTCAAAACCCGGGGCCGTTTTCCACGCAGGCTGCGAAAGATGGGGTACCGGGCTTGAGCCCAAACCGAGCGCATGCGTTTTGCTCTGTCGCAATTAGCCGCGCTTGATCGAGCGCAAATAGGGCCTCACCGAGACTCCTGATGCATGTACTGTATAGGGCTTCCCCTTGCTGGAGGCCCATGATGACCGTACAGGCATGCTGCTCCCTGGCCGTTCGCGATAAGTCTCCGGCCGCCTCGGCGGAGGTAGTGTAGTAGCCGACCCCACAGGCGACGTCCCCAAGCCCCTCGACAAAGGATTCCTTGGCAACCGGAACGGTCGAGTTGGGCTTGGGGAACATGTAGTCCTCGGTGATGACCTCGCCGTCCTTGACGTTGGCGAACATCTCCTGGCCGAACATCTTGCCGGTCGGATCCCTCAGCGTCCGCTGATCTTTACCCTTTACCGTCGGGGGGCCGGCAAGCACGATGCCGGACCTGCGGTCGAAACAGAACACATAGAGGTCGCGGTCCTTAAAGCCGCCGTTCTGGTTATCGAACTTGGCAAGAGCACTGGCCTTGTCGGCCTTGACCGCTGCGGCGGCCCTCGCGAGCAGCGCCTTGGCCTCGTCGGCGGTTCCGGACTGCTGAGCGTTGGCAGCACCACCGAAAGTGAGCGCTGCGACTAGCGCCACCAGAGGGAGAAGCGTTTTAATTCGCATCTCCATCGTAATTCTCTTCCCCACAATGCAACAAAACGGCAATAACTCTACACGGGACCCTCTCCGAGATGATGAAATATTCTCGACGCTGTTGCCGCGTCGCACAGCCCGCTCGGTGCTATTCGTCAGGCCGACCAAGGAATGAATATCGATGCAGGTCGGGGCGGTTGCCGCCGCCGATCGTATGGGAGTGCAGCGGTAGGTCGCTTGCCGCGAACGCATCCCACATCGGCTCCCACCGAGGGTCCCACAGCCGGGTCATGTCGCTCCGGCGCGAGATCTCAATGCCGCGCATGTCGCCGCGCCGGGCGGCGCACTCGATTTCGCCGACCACGGCATCGATATTCGAGCGCGACTGACGACAAGCCGCCGCGGCCTTGACAATTACCTTGGCAAGTGCAATAGTTGCACTCTAGAATGAGGCTCACGGATGCCGACTCTGCACCGATTTGGCGCCGTGAGTGTGCGCATGTACGCCGACGATCATCGGCCGCCGCACTTTCACATTGTGGCCCCTGATTTTCAGGTGCTGGTGCGGATTTCGGATTTAACGGTGATCGCAGGTGAGGCGCGCCCGGCGCAGATCGCAGAGGTGATCGCATGGGCACGGGCTCGCCGCGAGAGCTTGGCCCTCAATTGGGCCGAGCTAAACGAACGAGGTTGATATGCCGCGAAAGATTTTACCGCGCGTCGTCGCGGTGGCGCCGGGCGAGCAGCCAATGACCTTGCGTGTTCGCTGGGACAAAGGCGAGGAGAGCCTCATCGACGTATCAGGCATGATCCAGAGCTTCCGGGTGTACGCGCCGCTGCGGCAGTCGCCGGAATTGTTCCGGCAGGTGCGGGTAGGGGAGCACGGCACCGATGCCGTTTGGACCGACGAGATCGACATGGCAGCCGATACGCTGTGGCGCCTGGCGCAGGAGCAGGCGGGCGAGACGATGACGCCGGATGCCTTTCGGCATTGGCGCGAGCGCAAAGCCTATTCGCTGGACGAGGCGGCGCGCGCGCTCGGTCTCAGCCGGCGCATGGTCGCCTATTACGAGAAGGGCGATCGCCCGATCCCCCGCGTGGTGGCGCTGGCGACCCG
>JBARIB010000372.1:0-5174 GCA_049799535.1 Allostellaceae bacterium
GATCTCGGCTACGTCGCCTTTTATGCGGTCGGTGCCTACACTTTCGGCTTGTTGGCGCAGGATCTTGGTTTCAGCTTCTGGGAAGCCTTGCCGCTTTCCGGCCTGATGGCCGCAAGCTTCGGGATCATTCTCGGATTTCCGGTATTGCGCCTACGCGGCGACTATCTGGCGATCGTCACGCTTGGCTTTGGCGAGATCATCCGCATCGTGCTGCTGAACTGGGCCTCGCTCACCGGCGGCCCGAACGGCATCTCGGACATCCCGCGGCCGTCCTTCTTCGGCCTGCCCTTCGCCCGCTCGGCGCCCGAGGGAGTCACCACCTTTCATCAATTCTTCGGGCTCGAATTCTCGCCCGACCACCGTGTTATCTTTCTTTATTTCGTCATCCTGGCGATGGCGCTGGTGACCAACGCCTTCACGTTGCGCATCCGTAAATTGCCGATCGGCCGCGCCTGGGAAGCGTTGCGCGAGGACGAGGTGGCGTGCCGTGCGCTCGGCATCAACCCGACGAGCGTCAAACTCTCCGCTTTCGCGATCGGCGCGATGTTCGGCGGCCTCGCCGGCTGTTTCTTTGCGACCCGCCAGGGCTTTATCAGCCCGGAGAGCTTCACCTTCATCGAATCGGCGACGATCCTCGCAATCGTCGTGCTCGGCGGCATGGGCAGTCAGTTGGGGGTCGTGCTGGCCGCGATCCTGCTCGTTACCCTGCCCGAATTCGGCCGCGCCTTCGCTGAATTCCGCATGCTGATTTTCGGCGCTGCAATGGTCGGGGTCATGGTGTGGCGGCCGCGCGGCCTGATCGCACACCGTGAGCCGACCTTGCGCCTCGGCGCGAACTATCCCGCGCGATGACCGGGACCGACGCCCGGATACCGCTCCTCGCGGTCGAGCATCTGACAATGCGCTTCGGCGGGCTGATGGCCGTCGACGACCTATCGTTCAATGCATATCGTGACGAGATCACAGCAATTATCGGCCCCAATGGCGCTGGTAAGACCACGGTCTTCAACTGCCTGACTGGTTTCTACAGGCCGAGCACCGGACATCTCATAATACATGCGGACAGCGGCATTCTGCTGCTCGAGCGCATCGAAGGGTTCCGGATCGCGAGGCGGGCCCGCATTGCCCGCACGTTTCAAAACATCCGGCTCTTCGCCGGGATGACCGTCCTCGAGAACTTGATCGTCGCGCAGCACAACCCGCTGATGACGGCGAGCGCGTTCTCGATCGCCGGGCTTCTGGGCCTGCCACGCTACCGCGCCGCCGAGCGTTTTGCGATTGAGCGCGCGCAGTATTGGCTCGACAAGATCGGACTGTTCGATCGAGCCGACTGGCTCGCCGGGGCTCTGCCCTATGGCGCGCAGCGGCGCCTCGAGATCGCGAGGGCCTTGTGCACCGGGCCTGTATTACTGTGTCTCGACGAACCTGCCGCCGGCCTCAACCCGCGCGAATCCGCCGAGCTCAACGAGTTGCTGCGCGCGATCCGTGCCGAGGAGAGGATCGGGATCCTGTTGATCGAGCACGACATGAGTGTCGTAATGGGGATCTCCGATCATGTCATCGTGCTCGATTACGGACGCAAGATCGCTGACGGCACCCCGGCCGAAGTCCGCGCCAATCCCGACGTCATCAAGGCCTATCTCGGCGACGAAAAACTCGACAACCTCCCCGACGAGATCGCGGCCGATCTCGAAGAGCCTTAGACGCGTTGCTCGCAATCTCCGGCGTTCACGCCTTCTACGGAAACATCGAAGCCCTGAGAGGGGTCGATGTCAAAATCGATGCCGGGGAGATCGTCACTTTAATTGGGGCCAACGGCGCCGGAAAATCGACTTTATTGATGACGATCTGCGGCCACCCACAGGCGGCGCGCGGCCAAATCCTGTTCGACGGCCGCGATATCACCCGGCGAGAGACGTTCGAGATCGTCCGGCTCGGGATCGCCCAAGTGCCGGAAGGGCGACGTATCTTTCCGCGCATGACCGTGCTCGAGAACTTGCAGGTGGGCGCGACCGTCGCCGACCCGACTCGTTTTGATGCGGATCTCGACCGCATTTTCGGGATGTTCCCCATCTTGCAGCAACGGCAAGGGCAACGCGGCGGCACCTTGTCAGGGGGAGAGCAGCAGATGCTGGCGATCGCGCGCGCGCTGATGAGCAGGCCGCGACTACTGCTGCTGGACGAGCCCTCGTTGGGTCTGGCACCTCTTGTCGTGAGGCAGATCCTCGATGTGATTCGCGAGATCAACGAAAGGCAGGGGATCACGATTTTTCTCGTCGAACAGAATGCTCACCATGCGCTGCGGCTGGCTCATCGCGGGTATGTCATGCAAACTGGGCGGATCGCACTAAGCGGCACCGGCAAGGAACTCCTCGCCAACCCCGAAGTGCGGGCCGCCTATCTCGAAGGCGGTCGGCACTGAGCTTCCGCTCGTGCTACAGTTAACCTGAACAGTGGACCGGGGAAGCCTCATGAAACATTTCGCCCAATCGGCAATCTTGGCGGCGACGGTCGCATTGGCCGCCGGGACCGCCTATGCCCAGAACATCCCGATCGCGGTGGTCGGGCCAATCACTGGCTCCAACGCCGCGCTCGGCGAGCAAATGAAGCGCGGCGCCGAGATGGCGGTCAAAGACATCAACGCCAAGGGCGGGGTGCTCGGCAAAAAGCTGGAGCTGATCATCGCCGACGACGCTTGCGACCCGAAACAGGCGGTCGCCGCGGCCAACGACGTGGTCGGCAAGAAGGTGGTATTCGTCGCCGGGCATTATTGCTCATCGGCCTCGATCCCGGCCTCGGCGGTCTACAACGAGGCGGGGGTATTGCAGATGACGCCGGCCTCAACTAATCCGGCGCTGACCGACGACGCCGCGAAGAAGGGGTGGAACAACGTGTTTCGCGCCTGCGGGCGGGACGACGCGCAAGGGGCCGTCGCAGGCAAGTATCTCGCCGATCATTACAAAGGGAAGCATGTCGCGATCATCCACGACAAGACCGCTTACGGCAAAGGCATTGCCGACGAGACAATGAAGGCGATGAACAAAGCCGGCCTCAAGGAGACGATGTACGAAGCGATCACCCAAGGCGACAAAGACTTCACCGCCTTGATCAGCAAGATGAAGCAAGAAAAGATCGATGCGATCTATTTCGGTGGCTACCAGACTGAAGGCGGCCTGATCGTGCGGCAGGCACACGACCAAGGTCTAAAAGCGCAGTTCATCGGCGCCGACGCACTGGTCACCGAGGAGTTTTGGAAGATCACGGGTCCCTCTGGAGAAGGGACCCTGATGACTTTCCCGCCCGATCCACGCAAGGTCCCCGGCGCCAAGGCCGTCGTCGATGAGTTCATGGCGCAGGGCTACAACCCCGAGGGCTACACGCTCTACACCTACGCCGCGATCCAGGCCTTCGCACAGGCTGCCGAAAAGGCCAACTCGGTCAAACTGGACGATCTGTCAAAGGCGTTGCATTCGATGACCGCGCAGACCGTCGTCGGCCCCTTGACCTGGGACAAGAAGGGCGATGTGACCGACCCGAAATACGTCTTCTACATCTGGAAAAACGGCAGCTACGCCGAGATGTAGGCAAGATACCGCAGGTCGGGACGCGACCCGCGCTCCGTGCGGGCGCGCTAGGCTATTACAATCCCGCTTCGGCTGGCCCCTCATCGCTTCCGTAGGGTGAGGAGCATCGAGCAACATCGGCGGCATCGCGAAAGGGGTGTGGATGGATTTCGGGATCGGCATCGCGACCTCGAGCGACTCATGGAGATTGGCGCAGCGCGCCGAAGAGCTCGGCTTTACACACGCCTGGTTCTTCGACACTCAGATGATCACCGGCGACTGTTTCGTCGCGATGGCAGCCGCTGCACTGAAGACGTCGCGCATCCGGCTCGGGACTGGGGTTCTCGTCCCGTCGAATCGCATTGCCGCGGTGACCGCCAACGCGTTTGCAACACTCAACGGACTGGCGCCGGGGCGCATCGATTTCGGCATCGGCACCGGCTTTTCGGCGCGGCGCGCAATGGGGCTCAATGCCGTCAAGCTGGCGGATATGGAAGAATACATCCGGGTCGTCTATGGCTTGCTCGGCAACCAGACGGTCGAGACGCCGATCGAAGGCAAGCAACGGAAAATCCGCTTCCTCAATCCTGAGATCGGGCTCATCAACACCAAAGACCCGATACCTCTGCACATTTCGGCTTATGGCCCGCGCTCACGGGCATTGACCGCCAAGCTGAACGCCGGGTGGAAGAGCTTTGTTTCCGATGTTCCCGGCGCTCTGGGCGCGCTCGAAAGCATGCAGCAGAGCTGGAAGGCAGCCGGCCGCAGCCTCGGCGATCTCTACGCCACGGCCTGGACCTGCGGTTGCGTGTTGAGTGACGGCGAACCGGTCGACAGCCCGCGCGCGATGGCGCAAGCCGGACCGCGCGCCGCCGTCCTGTTGCACCGGGCAGCCGATTTCGACATGGAGGGCTGGCAGAATACCTCCCCGGTGCCGCAGGAAATCGCCGCCGAGGTCGCCGGCTATGTCGAGATGGCGCGCCGCTACGAGCCGTCCGACGCGCGCTATCTGACGAACCACCGCGGGCATTTCCTCTTCGTCAAACCCGAGGAGCGCAAATTCGTCACCGCCGAGCTGATCCGGCGCACGACCTTCACCGCCAGCGAGCAGGAATTGAAACAACGCGTCGAGGCGCTGCGCGAGGCCGGCTGGAACCAGATCGTCATCGCCATAGCCCCCGGCGAGGAGCGGGCCATCGAAGACTGGGCGCGCATAAAGCGCGCCTTCGAGTGAGAGTGGCGGAATATCGCGATATCACCGTCATTCCGGGGCGCAGGCAGCGCCTGCGAGCCCGGAAACCACGAACACAGACCCACTCAGAACAGGAAGGGACGGTGTTCATGGGTTCCGGACCTGCCCGTTGGCCATCCCGGAATGATACGCTGAGAGGAAATTATGCGCATCGAGATCATCTGCACCGGCGACGAGGTGCTGACAGGCAAGATCGTCAATACGAATTTCAGCTACATGGCGCAGAAGCTTGAGGATTTCGGACTGTCAGTCGCCTGGGGGACGATCGTCGGCGACGACCGCGAGGAATTGCTCGCGGCATTTCGGTTGTCCGGCGAGCGCGCCGATGCGGTCATCGTCAATGGCGGGCTGGGACCGAC
>JBARIB010000373.1:0-2054 GCA_049799535.1 Allostellaceae bacterium
TCGACCAATATCGACTATGTCCTGCGCAATCTCGGTGTGCGCTCATTGATCATTGCCGGCCTGATGACCGACCAGTGCGTCGAAAGCGCCGTGCGCGACGCCTGCGACCTTGGCTATCTGGTGACGCTCGTCACCGATGCCTGCACGACGAGCAGCGCCGAGCGCCACGAACAGTCGCTGATCGGCATTCGCGGCTATTGCCGCCAGGGCACAACGGATGCGATTGTCGCGGAGATCGCAGCTCTGACCGGATCGAGCTGAAGCGGCTGTTACTCGTCCGGCAAACCAGCGCGGCGCAAGCCGGCATTGAGGGTCTTGTCGCGAAGCGCCCAATGCTGAGCATTGGTAATCCAGGGAGTAACTGCGCGGTAGCGTGCCAGAGAATTGACTTCTGGCTTGAGCCTGAGTGCTTCGGCAAGAGCCATCCGAGCCTCATCCAAATCACCGCGGAGTCGGAGCGCTCCTGCAAGATTTAGATGGACAAAATAGGCGCCCGGGCTGGCTGCGCGAACCTTTCTGAAGAACTCGACCGCCTCGTCGACGTGCTCAAGCAGCAGATGACATTGCCCGAGCGGCCACTGAACGCTCCAGAGGTTCGGGCCTCGGGGATTTAACCGAATAGCCTTTTCCAGGTGAGGAATTGCGGCCAGTGGCTCACCCTGGAATAGCAATATTTGACCGAGCTGCTTCAGCGCCAGTTCATTATTGCGGTCGAGGCCTATCGCCGCTTCGACTTCAGCCTGTGCGTCACTCAACCGGTTCTGCACCCGGCGCAGCAATCCCATCATAGCCCGAGCCATTGAATGGTGAGCATCGCGCTCGAGAACGTCTCCCAACAGTCGCTCCGCGAGCGTTTGGTCTCGGTCGAAAGAACTACTCCATCCCTCGACGAGGGTCTGAGTTATTGTCGCCGCCAGGCCAACCTTCGCATCTGTCGATTTCGGATCCATTGCGAGTGCCCGCTCGAAAAGCTCGCGGGCCGCTTGTCGGGCGGAGATCGTCGTGGGTCGGTTCCATCACGCCCATCCGCGCATCACGAGATCCCGCGCGTCGGGATCGGTCTTGTGTTGACGCTCGAGGCGTCCGACCGCCGCCACTACGAGCTTGCGATTTAGGGTATGCGCAAGGCGCCCAGTGATCTCGTCCTGCGCTTGATCGAGATCCGCGCGGCTGGTGTCGAAGCGGTCTGCCCAAATAAGCGCACCGCTTTCCGCATCGATCAGCTGCACATTCACCCTGATCTGATCGCCCGTCCGGCGAACGCTGCCTTCAACGACATAGCGAACGCCAAGGTCGCGGCCCACTTGCCGAACGTCTATCCGTTTGCCTTTGTACGTGAACGCGGTATTGCGGGAGATGACGAAGCTGTCCGCAATTCGCGACAGATCGGTTGTCAAATCCTCGGTTATGCCGTCCGCGAAATATTCTTGCTCGGGATCATTCGACAGGTTCACAAACGGCAGAACCACAATCGACAACGGCGGTGTCAGCGGCGCAGGCCACGGATCGCTAATACCACTCGCCACCGGAGGCAATGCGGCCACTGCAGCCGTCCCCAGTGCATAGACCCGTACCGGCCGGGCGATGTTCTTGACCTGCTGTTCGCCGAGATCGTCGAAGACGAAGGGCAAGCGGTCGCGGACCTGGTCATAGACCGTATTGGAGACGAAGACGCCGCCGGCATCGGCCAGGGCTTCGATCCGCGCGGCGATGTTGACGCCGTCGCCATAGAGGTCGTCGCCCTCGACGATCACGTCGCCGAGATTGATGCCGATGCGCAATTCGATGCGGCTGTCCGCTGCGACACCAGTGTTCCGCTTGGGGATCGCCTGCTGCACGGCGACCGCGCAGCCCACTGCATCGACGATGCTGGCAAATTCCACCAGCAGGCCGTCGCCGGTGGTCTTGACGATGCGGCCGTGGTGCACGGCGACTTTCGGATCGAGGAGCTCACGGCGCAGCGCTTTGAGGCGTTCGAGCGTGCCTTCCTCGTCTGCCCCCATCAGCCGCGAATAACCCGCGACATCGGCGGCGAGGATGGCGGCGAGACGGCG
>JBARIB010000374.1:0-2743 GCA_049799535.1 Allostellaceae bacterium
TAGCCCGGCTGCAGTAAAAGCGGGCCGTCTCGCCCCTTCGTGTTGCTGACGCATCAAGTTGACCGGTATTCGTAGCGCATCAATTGACCGCTTCTGTGGTGGTTGGGCCTGTGGGGTTGTGGGCAACGCGCAGCGTTGTCCACAAATCCACAGGCTGGCTGCCGAAGCGGCTCACGCAGCCAGTTTTGTGCCGTCGCACAGATTTCCCTGGGGGTCATAATCGGCCAGCCGATGCGGCCCGTGGAAGATCGCCAGCCGCCCGTCGGGGTATTCGTGCACGCGCACCATGGCGCGCACAAAATGCGCCCGCAGCGGGCTCGGCGGGATCTGCAAGTTCAGACCGCGCCACTTGACGGTGTTGTCGTTGCCGACCCGGCGCTCCTCTTGAAGGCACAGGATCTCGCGCACCCGGCCGGCGCGGTCGGCGACAAAAGCGCTCCCGGCTTGCGCCGGGGCCACCGCAAAGGCGGCATTGTGGGCCGGCCAATAGGTCTCGGCGAGCCAGCGATTGGCCGCCGCGATCGTGGTGATGCCGGCCAGCGCCAACTCCTTCGGCAGCCGGTCCTGCAAGGTGCGGAAGGCGCGCTCGGCCCTTCGACATGCTCAGGAGGCCGCGCGCTTCGGGCGAATAGGCCGCGATGTGACGGATGCCGAGCTGCGCCAAAGCCCGTCCGACCTGGGTTTGCACGGTCTTCGACACCGCCTCCCCGGCCTTGGGCGTATGGAAATAGTGGCTGCCGCGGTCGGTGTAGAGCTCACAAAACAACCCATGCTGGCTGATCACCTCGGCCAGCGCGCGAAAGCTCGAGGCCGTGCCCTCCTCCCCGACGATAAAGCCCGAATAGACCGCGCTGGTCGCGTCGTCGAGGGTGACCACCAAATCGTATTGCCGATCCTCGCCCGGCAGCCAGGCGAAGCGCGAGGCGTCCTGATGTAGCATCATGCCGACCATCGCCCGCCGCGGCCGTTTCTTGCGATGCGCCGAGCGCCGCGGCGCCGGCCGCACCAACCCCGCCCCTTGCAACGCCAGCCGGGTCACCGTGTAGCCGAGCTTGTAATTGTGCCGCTTCTGCAGCTGCTCGTGAAAATGCTTCACCGTGAAGCCCGCGTAGCGATCCTGGTAGAGCCCCAGCATGCGCAGGATCTCCTCAGCTGCCGCCCGACGGCTCGACGGCTTGCCGATCCGGCGATCGCGCAAGCCCTCCGGCCCTTCATCGCGCAGCCTGTCGCGCCAGCGCCGGAAGGTTCGCTCCGAAACCCCCAGCATCTCCGCCGCCTCCTCCTGCGACAGCTCACCCCGCTCATGCCGCTCCAGCAATCCTTCAAAACGCATCTGCCGCACCCCTTGCAGCACCTCCGCCCGGACCATCCCCCGCCCCCTTTTTGGACGGTTCTAAAACCGGACAGATCACGCGCTACAAAAACCGGACAGATCACGAGTCAGCTACAGCCGTCTCGCCCCTTCGTTGATCCAGATCAAAGTGTCATGGAAACTTCACACGCGGCCGGCTCAAAGAGCGCTCTGCTACGCCGGGACGGCGGCGCAAAGCGGCTGATGGATATTCGCCATAGAGGGCGCGATAGCTGGCCGCAAAGCGACGGAGGTCGCGGACTCCGTATCTCCTGGCGACTTCAAAGACGCTTGCGGCCCGCGGCTCTATGCTCCGCAGCGCGCGGTGCACCTGTTGCATCCGGCGCAGGCGACGTGGCCGGTTATTCAATTTTCGGCAGAATCAGCGGCGTAGCGATGGCGGTGACGCTTAAATTGCCTCATTCACGTTGCATACTCTCTGACCGATGGCAAATTCCGAGCGAACAGCTGGTGCCGCCGGTGATGGGCTTTCACCAACAATGCCGGAGGGGCGGCGCAGGATAATCGTTCGAAGAACGGCCGCTCGATCGGCGGTTGCAACAAGGAGATCGAGACGACGGACCCCCGGCGTCGCTTGCGGCGTGCTCCGGCTGGCCCGCCCACACCGCCCCGCAGCCGCCGGCAGGTGACGCCGACCTTGGCCGGCTACTACCTTAAGTAGATTTTTGGCTGCAGATTTGCTGCAGATGCAGCAAAGAGAAATCTGACGCTCAATTTGTGGGTGTGGCCACCGGCAATCTCACCTTCCAAAATCTCGGTCCTGCTGGCCCCGTACTCGGGCCAACTGAAAGCCCCCAAACGCCACAGGGGCCCCCACTTACGGGACGAGCGGGACCTCCGGCGCCGTTATCGGGCCGGGCACCAGTTCGACCGGTTTTGGCGCCGGCAACACCGCCGGGTTCGGGAGCAACGCCTCCGGCGCCGGCCGATAGCCGGCAGATCAGGCTCGCCTGGTCTAATCGTCAATCCGCGATGCAGCGGGTCGCTTTGCGGCTGACGAGCCACGGGCCGTAGGTTTCCTGGTTCCGCGCCATCCGCGGCAGTTTCGCATGCACGTCGAGTGCCGCCTGGTCGCGCCATGCCTCGACCAGAAGGACGCGGCTCGGATCGTTCTGCGGCAGCAGCACGTCGAACTGCTGGCAGCCGTCCTCGGCTTGCGAGAGCCGTGCATGATCTTTCATCAGATCGACAAAGGCGTTGCGGTGCTCGGGCTTGACCTCGAATTCGACAACGATCATTAGGCGGCTCATCGGCATTCCCTCCGGGATCGATCCGCGGCATCATCGACGATCGGCCCCGGCGCAGGCAAGCGCCGGCGGCACGTCAGGAGATCTCGACATGGCACATGACGCATTGCGCACGATTTTGCCC
>JBARIB010000375.1:0-3799 GCA_049799535.1 Allostellaceae bacterium
AATACCTTGCCCCAGAGAAAATAACCGAGGGCGGTGGTGACAATGCAGTTGTAGGCGAGAATCGCGACGAGCGCGGGTGACCAATGCACCGGCCCGCTCTCCGCGCCGGTGAACACAATCGCCGCGACCGGAACGATGCTGACGGCGAGCTGCCAGAAGGTCTGGACCCAGAAGGGCGAACGCCAGGTGTGCCGACGATATAGACAGGATCCCAGCGCCCAGGCGATCGCGGCAAGCAGCAGCAATGCATTCCCTGCCAGGACGCGCCCGTTGCCCCATTCGACCAAGCCCGGGTTCATGAACAGCAGGAGACCGGCAAAGCCGATCACTGCTCCAGCGAGTTGGGTGCGGCTGAGTGACTCCGGCCACAAAAACAGCCCGATGGGGATCGCCCAGAGCGGCATTGAATACGCGAGCACAATCGCCCGCCCGGCCGGCAGGATAGCCAAGCCGATGATGCTGAAAATCAGGAATCCAGCGACCTGGAGCTGCCCGACCCAGAACAAGGTCAGTCGCTCACCGCGCACCGGCAACAATGGCTGTCGGGTCGCGACCAACGCCGGTGCAATCAGAATAAGACTGCCTATTAATCGCAATAACACGAAAATCAGCGGCGGCACTTGGCCGAGCGCGAGCTTCATCAACGGCCAATTCCCCGCCCATGTCAGGATCATGATCCCGAGATATACAAAGACGGTCGGCGGCATTCACTACAGCGGGTTTCGTGTTAAACGATGGGTGACAATGAGCGTCGGCCACCTGTCGGTCACGGACGCGAGTTGCCCAGGAGGCCAGCCGGCTCTACCTTGGGCGCCAGCCCGCGCCTGCGGCACCGAGTAGGTTTCTGCCGCCTTCGCGTGTCGGATACCTGCGGGTCTCGGCGCGCGGGGTCCAGCCTCGGGAGATCGTCATGCATATCCGTCGAATTTCGATTTCGGCCGCGTTCGGCGCCTGGCTCGTCGCTCTGCCGCTTTCGGCGGCCACGGCGCAATATTATCCCCCTTGCTCGCCTTTTCCACTGTTCTGGCCGTTCTGCGTGGCGGGCGCCGTCGTCGGCACCGCCGCCGCGATCGTCTCCGCCCCGTTCCTGGCGCTCGCGGGAGTGCCGCCCTATTACTACGGCTACTATAGGGTGCCTTATTACCCGCCGCCGGGATACTACGCGCCCGGATATTACGCATCCGGATACTACGCACCAGGCTATTACGCGCCGCCGTATTATAACCGGTCGCACTGAGCCCGCCTGCGTCGCGACGCCAACATAACAGTGGCCCCGGCGTGGGCGCGGGGGTTGGCCTGAGAAGGAGCATGAGGTGGACAGAGCGGAATTGCGCCTAAAACGGCCATTTGCCAAACACTCAAGCCATTGTCGGTAGATTAGCTCGACACCGGCTCCAGGTCGGCCTATGGACGTCCTGCGTAGAACTCGCTCGCGGCATTGACTTCAGCCGCTGTCATCCCGCGCGCAACATTGCGCATCTGCTCGCCGATGTCATTGCGTCGGGCGCCGGTCGCGAAGGCGTTGAGTTGGGTGCGCAGATAGACCTCAGGCTGTCCCTCGAGCCACGCCGCGCCGGCCTTGGTGGCGAGTTCGCCGTGACAGGCCCCGCAGGGGGCGATCCCGCGCATCGGCGCACCGTTTGCCACTATATGGGGCGGCGCGGCGCTGGTTGGGCGAAGGTCGGAGGGCCGCGGCAGATAGGCGTAATACGCGGACAAGTCGCGCATATCCGCGTCACTGAGATCGGCCACGAGGGGGGCCATAACCGCACTGGCGCGGGCGCCCGTTTTGAAATCGGCGAGCTCCTTGTAGATCGTCACCGGTATTCGCCGGCAAGATTGGGAGTATCGGCTTGGCTCATGCCGCGGGCGCCGTGGCACATAGTGCAGCGCAAAGCCAATGTTGCGCCGCGTCCGATCGACTCCGCGCTGGCGCCTTGCAGCATATGGGGAATGACCTCGACGCGCGTCGTCGGGTAATCGGCGCGGACAATTTGCGCGGCCGAAGGTGCGGTCCAAACCACGCCGGCGGCGCTGCAGATCGCGTCCCAGATCCCGTGGAACTGCTCGCCTTGCTGCCGGAGCGGCAACCAAGCGAAGCCGATGATCGCCGCAGTAATCGCGACCGCCGCGGTGATGCCGACGCTTGCGGTGAACCACGGATTGCGAAGAGAGAAAATTCGGTCTCCGCTCATTGGCGCTGACCGACATGGACGGCCGGAACTGCGGTGCCGGGCGTTGCCAGGAGATGCGCGATCGGAAAGCCGTAATTGACGATCGTCAGACCTACCATCAGGCTGAGCCACAGACCAAAGCCGTTCAGCGCGGCCGGCAACGAGCGCGGCGGGCGGACGGCGACGCTGAAGCGGTATGCCCCCGGCTCGACGCGCAGCGCCGTCTGCCCGCGCGCCAGCACGACGAAGAACAACACGCCCGACAAGACGAGGATCGCGCCGCCGATGACGGACATCGTCACCGATGCGGCCTGCGGGGCGATCGCCGGGTCGGAATAGTCGTAGAACGCCATCCGGCGCGGCATGCCGAGAATACCGACCCAGTGCCACGGGAAGGTCAGCACGATCATGCCCACGAACCACGTCCACAACTGAGCCCGCATGAGGCCAAAGCTGTCCAGCGCGCGTCCGGTCAGATGTGGCCAGATGTCGTAGGCGATCACGAAATACATAATCACGATCGCGCCGGCGAAGATCAGGTGGAAATGGCCGGTGACCCATTGCGTGTTATGAATCGTGGCGTTGAGCTGGTAGCTCATGTTGATGAGGCCGCCGGCGCCCCCGAAGCCGAGCATCACAAAGGAGAGGGCCGCCCCGAGCATGACGGGGTTGCGCCACGGCAGCGCCATTAGCCACCCCAGCACGCCTTTGCCGCCGCGCAGGCGCCCGGCGATCTCGACGGACGCGCAGATCGTGAACACGGTCAGTAAGGTCGGCAGTGCGACGAGCGCGGTGAACACAGAATGCAGGTATTTGAAGCCGGCGCCGACCTGCGGATCCTCGAACGTGTGGTGGATGCCAATCGGCATTGCGACAACGAGGAACAGAATGAAGGCGATCCGCGCCATGCTGTCGCTGAACAGCCGGCCGCCGATCGCCCGCGGCACGATCGTGTAATAGGCGATGTAGCTCGGGATTAACCAGAAATAGACGATGGCGTGCAATGTCCAGGAGAAGAAGACGCGCGCCAGCCCGGCATCGATCGTGCTGCGAAGGCCAAGCGCCACGGGGATGATCTGGAACAGCAATTCGAGCGCGGCGCCGACTGCGGTCCAGCCCCACAAATATGAGCCGGCGACCGTCGCGAACATGGGGAAGGGGACTGGAGCGCCGGGATTGTCCCGCTTCCAGCGGTACAAATTCACCGACATCAGCGCGACCCACACCCACGAGCCGACGACGACGAGAACAACCCCGATATAATAGAAAGGATTGCCGATCATCGGCGGGTAGAAGGTGTAGAGCACCGAGGCATGTCCTAGCGCGATCGGGACAATCGCCATGACCGTGCCGATGGCTACCAGTGCCAATCCGGCCCAAGCCCAGCGTAGCCCGGCCATAGGACGCTGCAGCGCCTGTTCGGTCACGAAATAGCCGAACCCCATTGCAACGAGCGTCGGGAATACATAGGCCATCGTGGTGCCATGCGCCGTGACCGAGCGGTAGTACAACTCCGGATCGCTGATCCAAGGATGCAACGGGCTACGGACGAACATCTGCCATTCGCCGAGCAGCAATGCCGCTCCGAAGCCGGCAAAGGCGAACCAGAGATGGGCGAGAACCAG
>JBARIB010000376.1:0-3505 GCA_049799535.1 Allostellaceae bacterium
TGCGGCTGAGGTAGTTGTGGCCGCCCTTATGGCTGGCCGTCACCAGCATGCGCCCGTAGCTCAACTGGATAGAGCACCAGACTACGGATCTGGGGGTTAGGGGTTCGACTCCTCTCGGGCGCGCCAATCTTGCGAACATTTAGACGCACCTTCGCTTCGCCGCCCTAACTCGCGCGGCTCGACCCCGAAGCTAGAGATCGGTCTCGAAGGACTGGCCCGGAAACATTGTCGCGCGGCTCCACCCCGACCACACGCCCGCAACGGGATTGTTGGGATTGCGGTCATGCCGCCAGCAGATGTTCTCGGCGTGCGGAGCTTCGATTTTCTGCGTGCGGTTCTTTATCATGACAAATTCCTGGGTCGAGACGTAGGCCTCGCGATTGTCGCAATTGGGACTCTTGGTAATCACCGCCTCGACATTGACGCGGTCCCAGGTAGGGTTGTTGAGGATCAGGGTCGCCGACGGCCCCGAGCTTACAGCCCCGCAAGCCGACAGCGCTAGCAACGCGCAGAACCACGCCAGATTTCTCACTGCCTATATCCTCAGCGCCGATCGGCAGACCTGCGGTCGTTTAGAAAGCTTCCTGCCTGCATGCAAGCGAATAGCGCTGCGTCAGCGGCGGCGCGGCAGCATCGCCCGCAGCACATCGTCGCGGCGGACATGGTGGTGGAACAATGCCGCAGCCGCGTGCAGCGCGATCAGCCCCAAGAGCAGGTAGCCGATCAGTTCGTGCATCGCCATCGCCTGCTTTGCCAAAGCCTTGTCGGGGCCGATGACCGCCGGCAATTGGCCGAGGAAATAGAGCCCGACTCGCCGTCCCCGGGCGTTGGTGTGCAAGATGCCCAGGATCGGCTGCACCAGCAGCAATAAATAGAGACAAGCTTCGGTGACCCGAGCCGCAGTTTTCTGAAGCGCCGGCAAGTCGGCTGGTAACGCCGGGATCGGGACGTGCCACCGCCAAGTCAGGCGAACCACGGTTAGCGCCATGACAGTTATTCCCAACGAGCGGTGCAGCTCCAGCAATATCGCGATTGCTCCCGGCTCGCCGCAACATGGCTCCCCCAAACCGCTAAAAACGCGGCAGCGACCAGCAGCAAGCTGGCCCAATGGATGACCTTGAGCACGCCGTCGTAGCTCGTGACGAGGTCGGGCTGCCGCTGAGCCCTCGATCTCACTGCCGCACTCATATGCGCCTTCCCCTCGGGTTGCCGCCAAGCTGACCCCCGGGTCGCGGTGGGTTATTCCCGTTTGCGCTCGGGAATAATTCCGGCGGCCGGGGGGTCTGGATTGGCGCACACACCACGCCATTCGGGAGAAGGACATGGCCGATCGTGACGATTATGAGCTGTCGGGCCCGGCGCCGATCAACCGCCGCGGCTTGTTGAAATGCATGGCTTGGGCGGGAACCGGCGTGCTCTGGGGCGTCAGCGGCGGCGTGCCGCGGTCAATCGGATTGCTCGGCGAGGCCGCCGCTGCAGAAGCACCGGCGGGCAGTTTCACGTTCTTACAGATCAGCGACAGCCATGTCGGTTTCGATAAACCGGCCAACCCGAATGCGCTCGGCACCTTCCAGGAGGCGATCGCCAAGATCAACGCGATGCCGGCGCCGCCCACCTTCATCATCCACACCGGCGACATCACGCATTTGTCGAAGGACAAGGAATTCGACGACGCCGACCAGGCCATGAAGGCGCTGAAGCAGAAGGTCTATGTGATCCCCGGCGAGCACGACGTCGCCGATGCCGACAACGGCAAGGCTTATCTCGACCGCTACGGCAAGGGCACCAAGGGCAAAGGCTGGTACAGCTTTGATCACGGCGGCGTGCATTTCATCGCGCTGATCAATGTGTTCAACTTTGAGCCTGGCTTCAAATCCGCCGGTCTGGCCAAGCTCGGCGACGAGCAGCTCGAATGGATGGAAAGGGACGTCAAAGGCCTGTCGGCGAGCACGCCGATTGTGGTCTTCGCCCATCTGCCGTTATGGACGGTCTATCAGGAATGGGGGTGGGGCACCGAAGACGCCCCCCGTGCGCTCGGCTATCTGAAGCGCTTCGGATCGGTGACCGTGCTCAACGGCCACATCCACCAGATCCAGCAGAAGGTCGAGGGCAATGTGTCGTTCTATACGGCGCGGTCGACGGCATTTCCGCAGCCGGCGCCGGGAACTGCTCCCGCTCCCGGGCCGATGAAAGTGCCGGCCGAGCAATTGCACTCGATGCTTGGTGTCCGGACAGTCAATTACGTCCGCGGCAAAAGCCCGCTCGCCGTTATCGAAACGCCGCTCAGCGCGTGAGGAGGGGTTCAGCGATGGTGCCGAAAACGGCGCTCTTGTTGGGCGCTCTGGGTTCGGCCGCGATATTGGTTGCGGCCGCGCCCCAAGCACCCCCGGCGGATGGAGACAAAGGGAACTCGGCCGCGATCCAAATCGACAACTTCCATTACTCGCCGACGACGCTCGTGGTCGCGCCCGGCACCACGGTCACCTGGACCAACGAGGACGACAGCCCGCACTCGGTGCGCGAGAAGGACGGGAAGTTCAAATCCGCGGCGCTCGACACCGACGACAAGTTTTCGCAGACCTTCACGGCGCCGGGCGAGTACGAATATTTCTGCTCGATCCATCCGTATATGACCGGGAAGATCGTCGTCAAACCCGCCGGATCGTAGCCGGAGGCGAAGGGTCATCTCGCCCGCAAACGGGGCGAGATGACACGGCCGGGATTGATCGAACCCAGGCGGATCGCTACCGTGGCGACTCCCAAAGCCGCCGACGGGAGCTTTACTATGCCTGACGACGTCCGCCGCCCCGCTATCGACAAGTCGCGCCTGCCGAGCCGGCATGTGACGGTAGGCCCGGAGCGGGCGCCGCACCGCGCCTTTCTCTATTCGATGGGGCTAACGGCCGCGCAGATCGCGCAGCCGATCGTCGGCGTTGCGACGACCTGGAACGAGGCCGCGCCGTGCAACATCGCCTTGTCGCGTCAAGCGCAGGCGGCGAAGAAGGGGGTCGCGGCGGCGGGCGGCACGCCGCGTGAATTCACGACGATCACCGTGACCGACGGCATCGCGATGGGTCATGAGGGCATGAAGTCGTCGCTCGTCAGCCGCGAGGTCATCGCGGACTCGGTCGAATTGACGATGCGCGGCCATTGCTACGACGCGCTCGTCGGTCTCGCCGGCTGCGACAAGTCGTTGCCGGGGCTTATGATGGCGATGCTGCGGCTCAATGTGCCGAGTGTGTTCATGTATGGCGGCTCGATCCTGCCTGGCAGGTTCCATGATCGCGACGTGACCGTGGTGGACGTGTTCGAGGCGGTGGGCCAGCACTCGGCTGGCAAGATGTCGGACGAGGAGCTGCATGAGCTGGAATGCGTCGCGTGCCCGTCGGCTGGTGCATGTGGCGGACAGTTCACCGCGAACACCATGGCGATGGTGAGCGAGGCGATCGGCCTCGCGCTGCCGGGCTCCGCCGGCGCACCTGCGCCCTATGAGGATCGCGACCGT
>JBARIB010000377.1:0-12084 GCA_049799535.1 Allostellaceae bacterium
GCGGCAACATCAACGCGCCCGTCATTATGATCGCCGAAAAAGCCGCCGACCTCATCCGCGGCCGACCTCCGCTCGCACCGGTTAATGTCTAATCTGGCATGTTTCTTTTCGTCATTCCCGCGAAAGCGAGAATCCAGGAACGGGGAGGCCGCAGCGGTTGCACTGGATCCCCGCTTTCGCGGGGGTGACGATCACACTGCGGTGCGGCCTCCTATCAGGCACTAGAACCGGCAGGCGCCCAGCGTTCCGGGGTCGGGTCGTAAGGGTGCGTAATTATTTCCAGCAGATGCCCGTCAGGGTCCTCGAAATAAAGGCCGCGGCCGCCATAGAGGCGGTTGATCTCGCCGCGCCCGGCGCGATTGAAATCGGCGTAGAACGCGATGCCCGCAGCCTTGATGCGGGAGAGCGCCGCGTCGAACTCATCTTCACTGACGAGAAAGGCATAATGCTGTCTGCGGAATTCGGCGACGTCGGCGAAATCCAGGGTCACTCCGTTGCTCGTCCGCACCGGGACGAAATGCGACCATTCCGGTCCCGCCTCCAAGCCGAGAATATCGGCCAGAAATTTGGCGGATAACCATTTGTCTTTAGCAGGAATGATGGTGTGGTTGAACTCGACGGTCATTTCCTCCTCCTCTCGCCGCAGCGGCTTTCTAAATAGTCGGGATGACCCAGAACATCTATGAACGAGGAGTTTTTCCAGGGCTACTGCCGGCTTCCGCGTTCGGTTGAAGGCCTGGATGCGGCCCCTGAATGGCCAGCGCTGCACGTGTTGTTGCCGAACCTCAGCGGCCTCACGGTGTTGGATCTCGGCTGCGGCTTCGGGTGGTTCTGCCGCTGGGCACGAGAACAGGGATCGGCCTCTGTCCTTGGCATCGATGTCTCGGAGAAAATGCTGGCGCGAGCGCGGGAAGCTACGCGGGACCCGGCGATCGCCTACACGAGAGCCGACATGGAGCATATGGAGTTGCCGGCGGCGTCATTCGACCTCGTCTACAGCTCGCTCGCCCTTCATTACGTGAAGAAGCTCGATCGGCTGATCGCGATCGTGCATCGGGCGCTCGTTTCCGGCGGGAGCTTTGTCTTTTCGGTGGAGCACCCGATTTTTACGGCGCCTTCGGAGCCGAGGTGGTCCACGAATTCTTCCGGCACCAAGATTTGGCCGGTCGACGGCTATCTCGATGAAGGGCCACGCCGTACCGATTGGCTCACCGCGGGAGTGATCAAGCAGCACAGGACCTTGGCGACCTACATCAACATGCTGCTGCGAGTTGGTTTCGAGCTGCGGCACGTGGAGGAGTGGGGGCCGACTCTCGAGCAGATTGCCTCAAACCCAAGCTGGGCACATGAGCGGCAGCGGCCGCCGTTTTTACTTATAGCGGCGAAGCGTTGACCCTAGGCTTGGCGGGCCAGGACCGGCTCCTCCAACGGTTCGACGTCGGCGTCGGGGTCGCCGTCGAGAACGAGGCGCAGCCGCTCGTCGTCGAGCTCACCCATCCATCTCGAGATAACCACGGTGGAGAAGATATTGCTGAAAAGGTTGGTGACGGCGCGGATCCCGGGCAAGAAGCGGTCGGCCAGTCCGCAGATCGTCGAGGGACTGGGACGCGACAGGAGGTCACTGGAATGCTGCTTGTATAGATAGTTGCAAAGGCCTCTGCTGTCCTCAATACTCGGTTGCTTTCTACGGCATCGATACGTTTGCACGCCGGACATCGAGGGGAACATGAGGAGCACATGGTTCTGCGGAAGCTAGCGATCGGCATTATTTTGGGGGCGATTGTCGTCGCGATAATTTGGGCGACCGGTGTGGTCCGCTTCGATCACCCGGCCACCTCCCCGGACAAGCCGATCGAGTCGGCATCGGCGCAAAAACGCGGCGGTGTGCTCCGGGTATTCCAATACGACAGTCCTGCGAGCATGTCGATCCACGAGGAAGCGTTCAACTCGGCCCAGAATCCAATGATGGCCGTCTTCAATAACTTGGTTCTCTTTAAACAGGACGTGCCGCAGAACCGGATCGACACGATCGAGCCGGATCTGGCGACCAAGTGGTCGTGGAACGCCGATATGACCGAGCTTACCTTTCAGCTCCGGCACGGCGTGAGCTGGCACGACGGCAAGCCCTTCACTGCCGCAGACGTCAAATGCACCTGGGACCTGATTCTGGGCAAGAGTGAGGACAAACTTCGCACCAACCCGCGCAAATCTTGGTACCGCAACCTGGCTTCGATCAGTACCACAGACGACACGGTGACGTTCCACTTGAAGAGGCCGCAGCCGGCCTTTATTGCCCTGCTTGCCTCGGGCTATTCGCCGGTCTATCCGTGTCACGTGCCGGCCCAGGACATGCGACAGCACCCCATCGGCACCGGGCCGTTCAAATTCGTCTCCTACAAGCCGAACGAATCCATCAGGCTCGCACGCAATCCACAGTACTGGAAGGAGGGGCGCCCCTACCTCGACGGTATTGAATGGACAATAATCCCGAACCGCTCGACGGCAATTCTCGGCTTCATCGCCGGCAAGTTCGATTTGACATTCCCGTTCGGCCTAACTGTGCCGCTGATGAAAAATATACAGAAAGAGGCGCCACAGGCGGTCTGTGAATTACAGCCGGCAGACCAAAGTACCAACCTGATCGTGAACCGCGACGCACCTCCGTTTGATAATCCAGAGATACGCCGGGCAATGGCCCTGGCGCTCGACCGCAAGAGCTTTATCCAGATTCTCGCCGAGGGGCATGGCGATATCGGCGGTGCCATGCAGCCGTCGCCGGAAGGCGTCTGGGGGATGCCGGACGAAATGCTGAGGACGTTGCCGGGCTACGGTCCCGATATCGGCAAGAACCGTGAAGAGGCTCGCAAGATTATGGAGAAGGCCGGCTACGGAGCCGACAAACGGCTCGCCGTCAAGGTGTCCGTCCGCAACACGCCACCGTTTCGCGACCCCGCCATCATTCTGATCGATCAGCTTCGGCAGGTTTACATCGATGCTGAACTTGATACAGTCGAAAGCGCCACCTGGTTTCCCAAGGTTTACCGCAAGGACTACAAGATTGGGCTAAATCTCACCGGCCTTGGGGTCGACGATCCCGACGCGCAGTTCTATGAAAATTACGTCTGCGGCTCCGACCGTAATTACACCGGCTACTGCAATCCCCAACTCGACAAGTTGTTCGATCAGCAATCGATGGAGCGGGATCAGGAGAAACGCCGCGGCCTCGTTTACGAAATCGATAAAAAGTTGCAGGAAGACGGTGCCCGGCCGATCCTTTTCCACAACCGCTTCGCAACATGCTGGCAACCCAAGCTCAGAGGGCTGACGATCATGGTCAACAGCCTGTTCAACGGCTGGCGCATGGAGGATGTTTGGCTCGAGAAATAGCCGAATCTTTCAGGCGCGATCAGGAGTTTGGCCCAAGGGTCCGGCGCGTCCCGGCCAGGGTTGACCGGGGCCAGCGGCGCGGCGATTCAGGACAGGTCAGCGCATCCGGACGACGACCTTGATCGCGTCTTCGACGCGCTCGCGGGCGTATTTGATGGCGGTGGGCACCTCCGCGAGCGGGAAGGTGTGCGTGTGGATCATCTTGGCGTCGAAGCGCTTCTGCGCCATCAGTGCCGCCGCGCGGTGGGTCGCGCTCTTGCCCTCGCCGCGGATACCGAACACGTAGATGTTATTGCGCACGAGATAAGCGAGATCGACCGGCACCGGCTCGGCGGGGAATGCCGCGAGGCAAATCCGGCCGCCGCGGTTGACCATACGTGCCGCCTCGTTGAGGGCGTTAGGCGCGCCGGAGCATTCGAGCACGTATTGCACACCCTGGCCGCGGGTGATCCGCTGGACGGCCTCGACCGGGTTCTCCTCGTTGACATTGACGACTTGGTCGGCGCCGAGGCGTCTGCCCATTTCGAGCCGACGCTGGCGCGTGCCCGTCAGGATCACCGGCTGCGCGCCCAGCGCCTTGGCGACGCCGACACCCATCAGGCCAATCGGTCCTGGACCGGTCACCGCGACACCTTCGCCGGCAATGATCCCGCCCATGACGTCGAGCCCGTACATGGCAGTGCCGGAGGTGACGATCAGTGTCGCCTCTTCATCGCTCATGTCGTCAGGGACATGAACCATCGTATTGATGTTGTTAACGGCGTATTCGGCAAACCCCCCATCGGTGCTAAAGCCGTTGGCGCGGTGGCCCTTGCCCCGGTATCCGTAATTCAGGCATGAGGTGTACATGCCCTCGCGACAGCGCTGGCACCGCCCGCACCCCGCGTGCACCTCCACCGCGATGCGATCGCCGATTTGGAATTCGTCGACCGTCGGCCCGAGCCGAACGATCGTGCCCATGTACTCGTGGCCTGGCGTGAAACCGCGATTGAACGGCAGCTCGCCGTCGACCATGGCGGGCAGACCGTGCTTGATGATCTCGATGTCGGTGGCGCAGACCGCGATCGCATCGACCCGTACCAGCACTTCGGCGGGCCCGGGCTGCGGCACCGGCTTTTCGACGAAGATAAGCTCCTCGGGGTTGCCGAGCACCCAGGCTTTCATCGTTTTCGCGACCAGGTACTCGTTGGTGCCGTCGTGCTCCATGGAAAGCTCCGATGCCGTCTCGTCACTAATGGTTTGAGCTGACCGATCCCGGCGCGCTTAACCAGACATCCGTCAAATCCTGGCCGATGAAGTGGCTCGGCGTGATGCTCCAGCCCTTGAGCGCCGCCGAAGTCGCAACGATACGATTCCACCAAAGGAGGGGAACGGTATAAGCCTGGGTTAAGGCGTGGCGCTCGAAATCGCGGACGATCTTTGCCCGTTGCGGCGGGTCAGCGGTGACAGCCTGCCCAATGTACAGTGCATCCAAAAACCTGTCCGTAGCGCCGGAGTAGTTCACCGGCGAGAGATCATGCGAAACGAATTTCGTCAGCTGGATTGTCGGATCGTCAAAGTAGTCGCCCGAAAAATCGAGGGCCACATCGAAATCGCCGGCATCGATGACCTTTTGCCAATCCCAGATCTTACGCCGGTCCTCGGTTGTCGTGACCCCGATCTCGCGCCAGCTTTCGACCAGCAGGTCGGCAGCGGCATAATGGGGCATGGGAATGTCGCGGACCATGACCGTCAATTTGAGATCGCGGATGCCGGCTTCCGCCAACAGACGCCGCGCTTGCTCGCGTGAGGTAGCGATGTCTCGGGAAAAGCCGGGTAGCGTGACCAGCTCTGCTTCCGGCGTCGCCATGCTCGACCCGGGGCGCATGACGCCGCCGACATATTTAAGGAAGGTCGAGTTCTGCAGCCTTGCCGCTGCGCCCCAGCGATCGACCGCGAGCGATAACGCACGACGCACCCGTACATCGTCAAAAGGTGCCCTCTTCGTGTTAAAAACCACCAGAAGAGTCGACAGCCAAGGGCTCTCGCTTATCTCCACGCGATCACCGAGCGCCTCGAGCAGCTCATCCCGCTGAAGCGGTGTGATGCCGCGAAACTCGGCTGCGATGTGGCCTGACTTGTAGGCGTTCATGACCGCTGCCGTGGTCATGAAATCGGCGCGGTAGCCGTCGAGATAGGGTTTGCCCGGCTGAAAATATTTGTCCCAGCGCACGCCACGCCAGTACTGGCCTTTGACATGCTCAGCAAAGACGAACGGGCCAGTGCCAAGGATATGAGTCTTCGGGAATTGGGGATCTTCGGCGAGCTTGGCGGCGCTGTAAATACAGTTCCACGGCGAGGCGAAGTTCGCCAGCATTGCCGCTTCGGGCCATTGCAGGTGAAAAATGACCGTGCGCGGGTCCGGTGTATCGATGCGGGCAATCGCCGCGTAATCAATCTTGCGCGCAGACACCACTCCCGACGGCGGATGCACGATCCGCTCGTAGCTCGCCTTCACATCGGCCGCAGTCATATTCGAGCCATCGTGGAAAAGAACGTTGGGGCGGAGACGGAACGTATAGGTGAGTCGGTCTGCCGATATGGTCCACGATTCAGCCAAATCTCCAATGATCTGCGGATAATTGGGAGCATCGAATTTCAGCAAGGTCGAATAGTGCGGCGCCACTGGGTGCAGGAAGGCAAAGGAAGTGTTGGCGTGGCAATCATAATTGTCCGGCTCGACGAGGACGGCGAATTCAAGAGTGCCGCCGCGCTTTGCCGTGGATTGCGCGAGCGCCGGACCGCAAAACACGGCTAGGCCGGCGGCGACAACGGTCGCCCAGGCGATCACTGAGGCGCGCAATCTTGCTGCCGCCGAATGGCGCGCCTGTGTTCTAGTCCGCTGTTCCATTGACACCAGCCGGAAGACCTACCGCACCTGGCCCTTTTGCCAAAGCTCGAATTGACCAAAGAGTTCGTCCTTCTGCGTCTGGGTCAGAGGCGAGCCGCCAGAAGCCTGCTGCCGCTCATCAAGGAAGCGCTCAAAGATCGCACGGAGATTCTGCAGATTGGGGGATGCGATTTGCTGGGTATTGCGCTGTAGCCATTGCTCCGCTGGCGGGAAGCGGCGCCAGCCGGGCAGCTCAGCCGCAATGTTCACCTCCCGCCATTTCGGATGGTGCTCCGGGCTGAGCAACGATTGAAAGCCAGTAAAGAACGCATCGACGAAATTGACCAAGTTGCGGTAGCGATCGCTTCCCTGCTGTAGATTTGCGGCGATAAGCACGGTGCCAACGGCCACGGTATCGACTGGTTGATCCTGCGGAACAACACCTGGGTAATCCGCCGCGGTGAGCCGCGTCGGCAGGTAAGCTGCTGTTACGGCTTGATTGAGAGGGATGGAGAGGAAATGTAAGCCTTCGTCGACGCTCGAATTAAGAAATATCGTTGCTGGTTTGCCTGCAACGAACGCCATGGCGGCGATCTCTCCCTTACGCAACTTTTCGAGCGCCGCCTCTTGGCCGTCGTTTGTGGTGACAACAGATATTTTCAAAAGGTCGAACAGCCGGGCGGCGGTGATCGCCGTGCCTGCTCCGAGCAGGTCTACGTTGACCTTTTGATTAGCGAGATCCGCCACGGTTTTGATGTCTTGCCGCGCGAGGAGGTGAAACTCCTCGTTATGCAACTTGGTGATATAACTAATTGAATACTCGATACCGGGGAACAAATTCTGCTGCCTCGCAAAATCGAGCACATCCGTCTGCAGGATGGCCATATCAATCCCTCGCAACAGCTTGAGGTCGGTGAGGTTTTGTAATGCTCCTTTACCGACGACTGGCAGAACCCTGCGGGTCGCTCCATCATCGACGACATTGGCGATATCTTCAGCGATACGAACCGAAATTCCGGCGCCACGGCCCGTCTCGAGCTCAACGACGCCCCTGTTGACGCTAATTTCGGGACCCGGCGGCAGGGTTTTTGCGGTGCTCGTACAAAGCATCGGGGGAGCAACAGCGGCCATAATCGCCGCGGCGATTAACCAACGCTTCATGAGTGGTGTTATCCCTGTCTTCTGTGGAAAGTTTTCGATTTCGCGGGATAGAGCATTCCCCAGCCGATATTTGAGGTACTGGTGTCAGGTCGCGCAAATGCATTTTGCGATCCGACCGGACTACGGCCAAGCATAATATTAACCAACCCTCGCTACACCCTGGTTTGTGCGCTGCGGTACCGAAGCTTGGCCGAAAGACCAAAGAGAACGTCGAGGCAGGGCCTTATCTTCAAAACTCTTACCAGAATATGCGAAGACCTGCCAGCATCGTCTGTTGGGTGGCGCAAATGCCGCGGCGATCTGCGAGGAACGCAGTCACGCCTTCCACTCGATCGCCTTGGCAGCTAACGCAAATGGCAGGCGACCATATGGCCGGGCAAGACTTCGCGAAGCAGCGGGGGCTCGGCTCGGCAGCGCGCCTCGGCATAGGGGCAGCGGGTATGAAAGGTGCAGCCGGGCGGCGGGTTGATCGGACTTGGGACGTCGCCCTGCAGCAATTTTTTCTTTCGCTTCAGTTTGGGGTTGGGGATCGGCACCGCGGCCAGCAACGCCTCGGTATAAGGATGCAGCGGATTGGTGAACAGAGACTGTTTATCCGTGTATTCGACAATCTTGCCGAGATACATGACCGCAATCCGGTGACTGATGTGCTCGACGACAGCGAGATCGTGCGCGATGAAAAGGTAGGAGAGGTTCTTTTCGCGCTGCAGATCCATCATCAGATTGATGACCTGAGCCTGGATCGACACGTCGAGTGCCGACACCGGCTCGTCGCCGATGATCAGCTTCGGGTTAAGGGCGAGCGCTCGAGCGATGCAGATGCGCTGTCGCTGTCCGCCGGAAAACTCGTGCGGAAAGCTGCGCATCTGCGGCCGACGCAAACCAACTTGATCGAACAATGCGGCGACCCGCTCCTCCTTTTCCTTGCCCCTGGCGATGCCGTGAACCTGCAGAGGCTCGCCGACGATGTCCCCGGCCGACATGCGTGGGTTCAGTGATGAAAACGGGTCCTGAAAAATAATCTGCATCTGCCGCCGGTGGGGCCGTAACTCGCCCTTGCCAAGACGCGTAATGTCCTGGCCATTTAGCATGATGGTGCCGCCGGTCGGCTCAAGGAGCCGCAAAACCGTACGCGCTACCGTGGACTTGCCGCAGCCGCTTTCGCCCACTAGGCCCAGCGTCTCGCCTTCTTCGACCGAAAAGCTGACGCCATCGACGGCATAGACGTATCCAGCTGTCCGGCGAAGCAGCCCCTTCTTCACCGGAAAATGTTTTTTGAGCCCTTCGACCGCCATCACGGGCGCGCGGTTCGCAGCGATGCCGCGGGTGGCGTCAAGCTGACGCCCCGGCACCTTAAGCATCCCGGCCGCCATACAGCTCTTCTGAATGCCAGCAGGCGGCCCAATGGCCCGGTCGTTTTTGCTCGTAGGGCGGAAACTGCGCCCGGCAGTGGTCGTCGGCAAAGGCGCAGCGCGGTGCGAAGGTGCAGCCCGGCGGCAGATTGCTGAGCGCCGGGACCATTCCCGGGATCTCCTTCAGCCTCTGCGGGGAGTTGGGGGCTCTGCCGGCCATGATCGCAAGGCGCGGGATGGAGGCCAGCAGACCATGGGTGTAGGGATGGAGGGGCTCGGCAAATAGAGCGTCGACGTCGGCTTCCTCGACCTTCCGGCCAGCGTACATCACGATGACGCGTTGCGCCGTCTCCGCGACGACGCCGAGATTGTGCGTAATAAGGATGATCGCAGTGCCGAGCTTTTGCTGCAATTCCAGTATCAGATCCAGGATCTGCGCCTGGATCGTCACGTCCAAGGCAGTCGTCGGCTCGTCGGCTATCAGCACACGCGGGTTACAGGCGAGCGCCATGGCGATCATCGCCCGCTGTCGCATGCCGCCGGACAGCTGATGCGGGTACTCTCGCGCCCGCTGCGCCGGTTCGGGGATCTTGACAAGCCGCAGCATTTCCACCGCCTTTTCGCCGGCGGCGCTTTTCGACATATCCTGATGCAGCCGCAACGCCTCGGTAATCTGATGACCGATTGTCAGCACCGGATTCAGCGAGGTCATCGGCTCCTGGAAGATCATCGAGATCTCGTTGCCGCGGATGTCCCGCATTTCCCCTTCGTCGAGTTGCACCAAATCCTTGCCCTCGAGGCTGATCGTACCGCCGACGATCTTGCCGGGGGGATTGGGGACCAAACGCATGATCGACAGCGCCGTCATCGATTTGCCGCAGCCGGACTCGCCGACCACGGCCAAGGTCTCGCCCCACCGCACCGAGAACGAAACGTCGTCGACCGCCTTCACAACCCCCGAGCGGGTAAAGAGATAGGTCTTCAGCCCCTTGACCTCGAGAACCGTCTCCGCACGTTCACCCGCCCTCGTTACCGCATAGGCGGGTGATGCGGTGCGCTCGGTGGTCATCTGCCCATTCTGCATTCGCGCGAGCCCGCCTTCTTGGAGTTAAATAAGGACAGCTTCAGCTGCGCTGCCGCGGATCGAGCATGTCGCGCAAAGCATCGCCGAGCAGGTTCGTGCCGAACACGACAAAGCTGATCGCGAGCCCCGGGAAGATGACCAGCCAGGGTGCGGTTCGCACATATTCGGCGGCGGATTCCGATAGCATGCGGCCCCACGAGGGGTGCGGTTCGGGTATGCCGAGGCCCAGGAACGACAGCGAGGCCTCGGTCAGGATCGTCGAACCGAGCTGGGCGGTTGCAAGCACGATCAATGGCGCCAAGGTGTTAGGAAGCACGTGCCGCAATGCGATGCGGAACTCGCTCATGCCGATCGCCTTCGCCGACTCGACAAAAGGCTGCTCGCGCAGGGACAGCGTGTTGGCGCGCACGACACGCGCCGAATACGGGATTAGCGGGATCGAGATCGCGATGATCGTGTTGTGCAGCGACGGGCCAAGCGCGGCCGCCATCAACAGCGCCATCACCAATAGCGGCAACGCCTGCAATGTATCGATCAGGCGCTGGGCCGCGAGATCGATCCAGCCGCCGATATAGCCGGACAACAAACCGATGAGGATGCCGATGCTGACCCCAGTCGTCATCGAGCCGCAGCCCACCGCAAGCGAGATGCGCGCGCCATAGACGATGCGGCTGTAGACATCGCGGCCCATGAAATCGCAGCCCAGCCAGTGCTGGGAACTGGGCGGCGCCAGCGACAGGGCCGAGTTCGTCGACAGCGGGTCGTATACCGTCAGGAAAGGCGCAAACAGCGCAGCGAACACGAATATTCCCATGATCACCGCGCCGATCGCACCCAACGGGTAACGGCGCGCGAGAAACCGCATCGCGCTCCAACGGCCCGCGACATGGGCTCCGGCCCTCGATAACTCAGCCTGGTATTCGATAGTGCTCACGGCGGTTTCCTCCGGCTGAAATCTGCTTTATCTAATCCGAATACTTGATCCGCGGGTCCAGAGCCGCGTAGAGCATATCCACGGTGAAGTTGATAACGACGACAATGATTGCGATATACATGACCAGGTTCTGCACGATCGGGTAGTCGCGCCAGCGGATCGCCTCGACGAGGAAGCGCGCGACACCAGGAATGTTGAAAACGGTTTCGGTGACGATGAGGCCGCCCATCAGGAAAGCCGCCTCGATGCCGATCACGGTGACGACCGGCAGAACCGCGTTCTTGAGCGCGTGATGATAGTTGACGACATTCTCGGGCGCGCCTTTCGAGCGCGCTGTGCGAATATAATCCTGGCGCAGCACCTCGAGCATTGAGGATCGGGTCAGGCGCATCATCAGCGCCGAGCTGCGGAAGCCGACGACCGCGGCCGGAATGCTGTACATCCCCAAGGCAGCCCACCAGGTTTGCGGCGCATCGCTATAGATCGGGATTGTGCCGAAGTAGCTGACGAAGAACATCAGCACCAGCAATCCCAGCCAGAATGCCGGCATGGACAATCCGGAAAGGCTGAGAACGCGCAATAGATAGTCAAGGCGGGTGTTCTGCTTGACGGCGCTGATGACGCCGAGCGGCACGCCGATCAGCACAGCAAACGACAACGCGAGGCCCGCGACCTTTGCGGTAATCGGAATGCGCGGCAGGATTTCGCGGATGGCCGGCCGGTCCGACACATAGGAATAACCGAGATCACCCTGCAGCAGCCCCCCGATCCATTGCGCATATTGCACGGGCAGCGGCTTATCGAGGCCCAGATCCTTCATGATCTGTGTCTTTTCGGCGGGGTCGACGAAGCCTGCGGCATCGAAAAGGATATCGGCAATGTTCCCTGGTGCGAGGCGCAGCATCAGAAAGATGATCACCGAGATCCCGAACAAAGTCAGGAGCATCAGGCCGAAACGCCGCACCAGATAGGATCCCACTCTTCTCCTCCCAAACCCGCGAAGAGGGCGCTCCGCACACGGACGTGGCGGACGATAGCATGCCTTGCTCGGCGCCGTCGATCGCGTCTGCGTGATGCGAACGGGTCGACAGGGCGCAGCGCCTCGCCTCGCCGAAATCTGCAGGGAACCCGCAAGCGCGCCTATTTGTCGAGGGAAGTATCCTTAAACCGGCCTGTTGCTATCCGGCCGGATCGTTGCCCCCGCTCGATGCCCCTTTTGATTTTGATAGAGGGTGACCGTCGTCTCGCGGCAGGCAAGTTCAATCAACGAGCTGCCGGCTGGCGCTGGCGCCTGCTG
>JBARIB010000378.1:0-1733 GCA_049799535.1 Allostellaceae bacterium
TGGTCGAATCGTATTTGGATTTGGCCATTCGCCCGAGGCCGCCGCGCGGGGTCGTGCTGTTCGCGCCGTGCAGCTTCAACTCGCTAAACAAGCTTGCGCACGGCATAGCCGATAATCTTGCGTTATCAGTGGTAGCCGAGGCGATCGGGCGGGGCACGCCGGTGATCGTGGGCCCATCGCTCAACACGCCGTTGCTCAACCATCCAGTGGCTCAGGCATCGCTCGAAAAGCTCACTGCTTGGCACCTGACGATCGTACCTCCGATCGACGACGGCGAGGGACCGCGCCTCGCGCCGACCGAACTGCTCTTTGATGCCGTCCGTCCCTACGCTCGCCGAGGCTGACGCCGACGGCGGTGGATATTGCGAATTCTATCTAAATCTTCTCTTCTTCAAGATCTGTAGGCGCACAAGCCGTATCGGCTGGCTCACCAGAAATACCGGGGAAAAACGCATAGGCCCGTGAATGACACCCGGCGTGGTTCTTCATCCCTGGTCGTGTCAGACAACCGCGCGGAGAGATAAAGCTGTCGATCCGCCGTTTAGGGCGCTCATGCCACCCGATATTGAAAGCTGCGAGCTTCGGGAAGAACTGCAGCTCGCTATACGGTAGATGGTCATGGATCCACCAAGCCATGCCTCTCCAGTCGGCTCCCTCGGAATACCGGTCGGCAAACCAGGGCACTACCACTGTCGCCAGCGCGCCCATGCATCCACTTTTGTCCCGCCGGTCACAGATGTGACGGGCATAGTTGCCTTCGATTGATGCGCAGTTGAGGCCATGCGCATTCCCAAACGCGTTGACAGCCGGGGCGCCATAGGCTGAGCGGATCGCCAGCCGGCCAAAAGTGGCCTGCAAGGGTTCCAGCAGTTCCTCGCAGAGGCGACGGCCTGCCGCGATCGCCAATGCCGGATCATCGGGAATATTGGGGATACCGTGCAGGTCGGCGATCTCGCTGTGCAGAAAATCGCGCATGAAGAACGACGCTGACAGGCGTGCGCGGCCAAGCTGTTCTAGACTACGCACTGACATCGGTTTGCGCATCGGCGAGCTCCACTCAGAGTTCTCGCGTGGTTGAATGGGTGGGGACGATAGGCATTGGCGGAGAATATGATGAACCGTCGCAGTCGGCTGGTTGCGCTCCTCATCGGCTCGCTGCTGAGCGGTTGTACCGTAACGACAGGCGAACGAGACGGGGCGCCGGGCATTAGCTCCGACAGCGCCCGATCGAGCAGTTCGCCCAGGATCGGGGATCCGGCTGCGGGCGGTGGTGCGAGCCGCAATGGCCGCAATGATGTAGGGGCGGGCAGCTTTCCACGCTCTTTCCTGATCCCGGGGACCGACACCTCGATCCGGATCGACGGCTAACATCTGGCCATCACACCCGATCCTGCGAATGCTCTCGCCCGGACCGTAGTCGGGTCCTCCTCTTTCCGGCCAATAATTCTACGGTTGCAAAGTTACGAAAATCCCGCCGATGATCAGTATGATGCTCAGCACGACATCGGCTGTTACGGTGCCGCCGAAGATCAGCGTGGACAGCACGAAACCGCCCACCGGCGTCAGCGTCAGCACTTGTCCTGCGGTCGCTGCCGGCATCATCGACAATACCTTGCCCCAGAGAAAATAACCGAGGGCGGTGGTGACAATGCAGTTGTAGGCGAGAATCGCGACGAGCGCGGGTGACCAATGCACCGGCCCGCTCTCCGCGCCGGTGAACACAATCGCCGCGA
>JBARIB010000379.1:0-4253 GCA_049799535.1 Allostellaceae bacterium
CAACCGCGATATTGTCCTTCGTGCCGATCACGATAGGCGTTCGAAGCGAGTCTTTGCGAATAGTTATTCACATTGTGATTTCTTAAAGTCGCGGAACCGCGTAGTAAATTTCTTGCTAGTCTGGTCGAGCCGGTAGCCCCTTGTGCGCTCCCGTGCTCCGCATGGTCTATCGGGAGGGGGCCCGAAATGTCGGAAACTGATCGGGCGGATCCGGGGCTGTTCCCTGGTTTTGCCGCCGATCCTTCGGCTGCGTCCAGGCGCCGCCAAGCCGCACGGCCTGGGTTTACCGCCGGAATGCTCTTCCATCTCTTCTCGCTTGGGGTAGTTGCTGCGGCAATCATAGTCATCTTCGGTGCTATCAGCTTTCCGCTGCTCTATCTCGGTAAAAAAGAGCCGGCGAACCCGGGTATTGATACACTAGGTGAGATCTCTTCGCATGGAGACGCCCCGACAGCGAAGCTAGCGACACCGTCGGTGAATCCGAATATTGCGAAGAACTTATCGCCCTCCCCTGGGCCACCGGTGACGCCGTCCGCGACCTCCGTGCCTGCCCTCGGCGACCTGCCATCGCCTGCTGCCGCGCCCACAATTAGCGAAACAAAATCGGTAAGCTCCGGGCTAGCCGAACCCCCGCCCTCCTCCCCGGCCCAGGGCGGGGCGCCATCTGAACCACGCCTGCGAGTTGGCAGGCCCTTTCAGCAGCCGATCGCGCCGGAATTGGCTCGCGGGAATCCGAAAGCCGCACCGTCAGACGGCTCGCAGGGCGAGGCCAGTGCGGCGTCGGCAATTCCCAATGAACGGCGCAACGAGATATTCCGCGAGTTTGAACAGCGCAACGAGATATTCCGCGAATTCGCAACTCGGCTCAATCAAGAGGCGAAGCCCGATCCGAGTCCCGGAGCGCTGCAAAGGCCGCCTGCGCAAAGCACTCGCAATGCTTCGGTAAAGTCCCGCATCAGGAAGGAATGCGGGCCGATCAGGAATCCCGCCGTGCGACGCGAATGTATCAGCTCCTTCGGCCTACACGGGCCGGGGCGTTAAACTCATACACCACCACCTCGGCGATGAGCGGAACAGCGCCGCTATGGCGGCTGGTTCTTGAAATCAAACCCTCAGCAAGGCGGACATGACGCGGTCGCGGGTCATTGGCAGATCACGGATGCGCGCCCCGAGCGCATGTGCCACGGCATTGCCGATCGCCGCGACGGTCGGGCCGCCGCTCGCTTCCCCGATGCCGAGAGGGGGGAGATCCGCCGCGGGGTCCACCAGATCGACTTTGACCTCAGGCGTCTCGCTGAAGCGGAGGACCGGGTAATTTTCCCAGTCCCTCGAGGCAATGCCGCCGGCGTCGAGCCGTACCCCTTCTTTGAGCGCCCAACTCGCCGCTTGGATGATGCCTCCTTCAAGCTGGTTGATCGCACCATCGGGGTTGATGACGAGACCGGCATCGGCCGCGCACCAGACACGGAGCAGCCGAACAACCTCGTCGACCTCGACCTCGGCGACGACAGCGGCGTAAGCGGCGAGGTTCTTGTAGCGGGCAAAGCCGATCCCACGACCGCGTCCCGTGCCGGGCGGCAAACCCGGCTGCCAGCCGCTCATGCGTGCGACATGTTCGACAACGGCCCGCGCTCGCGGATCGGATAGAACGGACAGCCGGTAGGCGACCGGGTCCGTGCCGGCCCGCTCGGCAAGCCCGTCCATGAAGCACTCGATCGCGAAAACATTGAGCGTGGCACCAAGACCGCGCAGCGATGACGTCCGCACCGGCGTTTCCGCGATAAGGTGATGGACGATGCGCTTTGCCGCGAAGTCATAGAGCGGCTCGCCGTTGCGGGTGCCGGCCCCTGGCGGATAAGCCGATTCGGAAGCGGGCGGCGGCGGGGGCGCATCGGGCAAGGCTTCGGCCGCCAGCAGATTGCCGCCGCCGCCCGGCCGGCTGGAGTGCCGGCCGCTCCAGATCTCAGTCGTCCAGTCGGCCGGCCGTTGCGCCTCATCGAGCGTAGCACGAACTGTCACTACCATCGCCGGGCTGACCGGCTCGAAACCGAATTCCTCCTCGCGCCGCCAGCGCACCCGCACCGGCCTTCCAGGCATACGAAGTGCGATAACCGCGGCGTCGGCCGCCGCATCGTCGGCGCCGTTGTGGCCGTAGCAGCCGGGACCCTGCACGTGCTTGATCGAGATAGCCGCCGGATCGAGCTTCAAGGTCCTTGCTAGCGCGTGGCGCAGTGGATAGACGCCCTGCGAATGCGTCCATACCTGCAACCTCCCGTCGCGATAAAGAGCCAGCCCGCAGGACGGCGCGATTGAGGCGTGCGCGACGTGCATTCTGGTGTAAGTCAACTCGAACTGGTTCGCTGCAGGCACCGCGGGAGGGCCGATGGTTCGGTCGATGGAGGGCTGCTGCAACAGCCAACGCGCTTCCTCCTGGAAGGGATTGACCGCGTCGATGCCATCCCAGGTCACATGAGTTGGCGCGACGGCGGCCACAGCCTCGGCGACGGTTTCATCCGTCCCGATGATGGCGAGGAAATTGCCGTCGCGAATGATTTCGATCGGGCCCTTTGCAGCGCGGTGGAGCGCCGCTTCATCGACCGCCTTTATTGTCGCGCCGCGGCTCGGCTGGCGCACGGCGCGGGCGTGCACCATGCCGTCGAGGACCATGTCGTGGATGAAGGCGGGCTCGCCAAAAACCTTCGCGGCAAGGTCGACACGCGGGACGTCCTGCCCGACGACGCGGTATTCGCTGACTTCCTTGATCGGCGTCTGCCCAGTGGCGTGGCGGCTGAGATCGACGGCAGCAGCGAGCGACCAGTAATCATGGCCGGTCGCCGAACCGAGGCGGAGTATGGCTACATCGCTTACCGACAAATCCTCACGGGAACAGCCGAGGCTAGCAGCGGCGTGGTCGAGAAATGCGCCGCGCACCTCGGCGCAAGCCATGCGCAAGGCGATGCCGCCAAATTGGATCGATTGGCTGCCTGCGGTGTAGCCCTCGTTCGGGGTCAGATCGGTATCACCAGTCTGCAGCTGAATGCGTTCGGGCGCGACGTCGAGCTCTTCCGCCGCGATCTGCAGCATCGCGGTCAGCACACCCTGGCCGATCTCGACCCTGCCGGTCGATGCCGTGACGCGACCGGGCTCGGTGAAACGAACCCACTGATCCAGTCGCGGATTGGACGCCAGGATCGCCGGCAGCGCCGGTTGTATGGAAAGGCTCATCGCTAGCTTCCCTGTCGCATGCGCCCGGCGGCGCGTTCAACGGCGCGCAAGATCCGCGTGTGGGAGCCGCATCGGCAGATATTCTCATCAAGCGCCGCGACGATCTCACTGCGCGACGGCGACGGATTGCGGTCCAGCAGCGCCTTGGCAGAGATGAGGATACCGGGGAGGCAATAGCCGCACTGGCCGGCTTGATCGTCCAGAAAGGCTTGCTGCAGCGGGTGAGGACGCTCCCGTGTTCCCAGGCCCTCGATCGTGACGATCTGCTTGCCTGCGACCGTCAGCAGTGCCTTGCCGCAGGATTTCTCCGGCTTGCCGTCGATGAGAACCATGCAGCAACCGCATTGTTCCGAGCCGCAGCCGAACTTCGTGCCCTTCAGGCCGAGGTGATTGCGCAAGACGTCGAGCAATGGCGTGTCTCCATCGGCGGTGACGGCCACCGGGGTTCCATTCACGCTCAAAGCGACAGATTCCATCAAACGTCTCCTTGCGCGCTTTCGTCGGCGCGGCTTAACTTGCCCAGCATCGCCTGCGTCCCCACAAAAATGGAAGAAACCGATGATATGCGATGTGCACGCCCATTACATCCCGAAGAACTTCAGCGACTTTATGGGTGACCGGTTCCCAACGCGGGTTGGAGTGCCCGTGAAGCGGGGCATTGCGCGACATCCCGTGTCGGACTCCCCCGAGGACATTCAGGGCCGGCTCGAGCTGATGGATGCCGCCGGGGTCGAAAAGCAGGTATTGTCGCCGAACCACCCACCCTACCTGCCGGACGAGGCGGAGTGCGTCAATGCGATCCGGATGCTCAACGACGGCTATGCCGAATTGGCGCACCGCTACCCGCAGCGCATTGCCTCCTATGTGATGCTGCCACTGCCGCATATCGACGTCGCTCTCAAGGAAATGGAGCGCGGCCTCGACCAATTGGGATGCGTCGGCGTCAACATGCACATCATCTGTCTAAACCGGTCGGTCGCCGAAACCGAATTCGAGCCGATTTATGCCGAGATGAACCGGCGCGGCGT
>JBARIB010000380.1:0-1671 GCA_049799535.1 Allostellaceae bacterium
TGGCGACACCACCTCGCAAGATCGCCACAAATTGGCAACCCATTGTATTCCCTCAAATACCACGCTTCGACCGTTCGGCCTGTGTGCCCTTATGCGTACTTCTGGCCGAATGGCACGCCTGCACATCCGCCCGGGTCAGATCGGGATGTGCTGCCAGAAGCTCATTGACGTCTGGATTGTGGGCCAGCTCCTCGAGCACCAGGCTTACGGCAATGCGGGTTCCCCGCACCACCGGCTTTGCGCCCAAAACCTTGGGATCGGCGGTGATGCGATCTTCGTACTGCAGTCGCTGGGCTTCTTTCATGGTAAGCCAATTATATCACACGGATGCATCCGCAACCTTCAGCCGAGCTCATCCCTCAATACCTCTGCCATTGATCGATGATCCGGAAAGGTCCAGCGTTCGCGGACGGCCACGTCTCGAGCCGCCCGACGCCGGATTGTCAAGCTCGGGGCGAGGCCACAACCCTTACGCCTTACTCGCCTCCGATTGCCGCCGAGTTGCACCCGGTGCTGTCGCACTCCCAGTGTTCACGCCCACTTCGCCGCGACCTCGGCGTCAGCCATGGACTTTCCTCCCACTGCCGGGGGGGGTCACGGGTGACGGTTCGGCTGATGCGCGATGGGGAGCCTTCGCGGCTGGAAGTGCTGCGAGGGTTAGATCGGCGGTGCTTGACCGGGTGGCGGCGGTTCTATTACTTACGCGGCGCGGGCGCATAAAATAGACACGGTGGAGTTGCGCAACGCTCTGGGAGCAAACATGACTCTGATTGCCTCCTCGCCGGTGCGCGACGAAGAGATCGCCGAAGTCCAGTCCGTCGGAACGGGGGCGCCAGATACCTTTCCCAAGCTCTTGCTCGAGCATGCGCGGGTGCGGCCGGAGCGGCCGGCCAACCGCGAAAAGGAATACGGCATCTGGCAGAGCTGGAGCTGGGCGCAGGTCGCCGCCGAGGTCGAGGCGCTCGCCTGCGGGCTCGCGGCGATGGGGTTCCGCCGCGGCGACAAGCTCGCGATCATCGGCGACAACCGGCCGCCTCTCTACTGGGCGATCGCCGCCGCGCAAGCCTTGGGCGGCGTGCCGGTGCCGATCTATCAGGACTCGATCGCCGAGGAGACGGCGTTTGTTCTCGACCACGCCGAGGTGCGGTTCGCGGTCGCCGAGGACCAGGAGCAGGTCGACAAGCTGGTCGCGGTCAAGGAGCGCTGCCCGCTGCTCGAGACCGTCATCTATTCCGACGCGCGGGGCCTGCGCCATTATGAGCAGCCTTATCTGCATGCTTACTCGGCCGTGCAGCAGCAGGGCCGCGAATTCGCCCGCGCGCGTCCGGGGTTTTTCAACGAAGAGGTGGAGAAGGGGCGGGGCAAGGATACCGCCATCATTCTTTACACTTCGGGCACGACCGGGCGGCCAAAGGGTGTCGTGCTCAGCTTCGACAACGTCATCACCGCCGCGCGGAACGCGATCGAATTCGAAGGCCTGACGGATCGCGAAGAGGTCCTCGCCTACCTGCCGATGGCGTGGATCGGCGAGCACATCTTCTCTTATGCGCAGGCCTATTGCGCCGGGTTTTGCGCCTCGTGCCCGGAATCGCAGGCGACGGTGATGCTCGACTTGCGCGAGCTCGGGCCGACCTATTTCTTCGCGCCGCCGCGCATTTTCGAGAATCTGCT
>JBARIB010000381.1:0-9905 GCA_049799535.1 Allostellaceae bacterium
GTCCGGAGGCGAGCAAGCGCGCCTTCGACGCATACAGGGCGGCGCGCCGAGAGGCCGGTCTGCCGGCACCCGGTACCGATCGTTTCGCCTATGCCGCTCTCTGCTATGTCGGCGATACCGACGAGGAAGGTGTGAGGGTCGGCAGCAAGCTGTTGTGGTTCCTGAACACAAGTCTCAAACAGGCGCCCCAATTCTCGCGGCTAATGCCGGGGCGGCAACCGCCGGAGGTCACTGCACAGAACTACCGGACCCAGCCACGTCCTGGCGCGCAGGCGCTGCGTCGTCCCGCCGACGCCTTGATCGGCATAAACGCCGAGCAGGCGATCGCCCGCGGCATCCTCTGCGCCGGCAACCCAGATACCGTCTACAAACAGATCATGGACATCTACGCTAAGGTCGGCGGGTTCGCCCATTTCATCTTTATCGGCCGTTCGGGCTTGCTCGACCATCGGGAAGCCGAGAAGGCTGTCCGCCTGATGGCCAAAGAGGTCCTGCCGCGTCTGCCGGCGGCAACACCGACGCCGGTCGCCCGGGCGGCCGCGGCCGCCGAATAGCCAACGGAGAGCGCTGATGAATGATGCACCACCCTGGATCGACCCCGAGCTTGTCTCCGCCGGGCAGCTGCTGCAGAGCCGCGGGCTCGTCGCGCCGGACCGCACGCAGGCGCCGCTCTCCGAGGTCCGTGCCGCCGTAGATCGTATCGGCGCGTTTCTCGGCGAAGGCTCGGTTCCGCTGCAGCGCGAGCAGGATTTGAGCCTGCCCGGTCCGCACGGGCAGGTGCCTTGTCGCCTATATCTGCCCGACGATGCTGAGAAGCCGCCGCTGATCATCTTCGCCCATGGTGGCGGGTTCATGCAGGGCAGCTTACCGAGCTGGGATGCAATGCTGCGCGAACTGGTTCGACAGAGCGGGGTCGCCGCCCTCTCGGTCGATTATCGGCTGTCCCCCGAGCACCGGTTTCCGGTCGCCTTTGACGAGGTCGTCGCGATGATCCGGCTCGCCGCGCGCGAGGGCTCCGGGTTCGGCATCGACCCGACGAGGCTCGCCGTGGGCGGCGATTCCGCTGGCGCCAATCTCGCACTGGCCGCCGCCGTTGCGTCGCGGGATGCCGGAGAGCGCGCGTTGCGTTTCATACTCTTGATCTACGGCTGCTTCTCGACCGACACCGAGAGCCCCTCATGGCAGCGCTTCGGCCGCGGCGCGGGCCTTTCGCAGACCCAGATGCGGTGGATCTGGGAGACTTATCTCGAGCGGCCGGAGCAGCAGAATGACTGGCGCGCCGCGCCAATGTTGGCGGAACTTGCCGGCCTGCCTCCAGCGCATCTAATCGTCGGTAATCTCGATCCGCTGCTCGACGACAGCAATCGACTCGCCGCCCGCCTCAAAGCGGCCGGCGTGCCGTATGAGGTCACGGTCTACGAAGGTCTCAACCACGGCTTCATCCGCTATGGCAGATTGATTGCCGCAGCGCGCCGCGCCGTCGGCGACGGCGCCGCAGCATTGGCGACGGCGCTGGCCGTGCGGCGTTGAGTTCGAACTAAAGGGCGGTCGCCAGCTCCGGTACGTCCTTAAACACGGCCGTGCTCTCGGGCGTTTCGGGCATCGTTGGGAAGTGATAGCCGCAATTTGGGCAGGGCTCGGCCAGCACTGCCTGTTCGATGTGCAGGTCGAAGGGCTTGTCCTGGATATGCGCGCAGGTCGGACACACCCGGATCAGCCGAGCTCTCTTAAATTCGAAGTTCGTGATGATGTCCTCCATGATCGCGCCCGAGCGGACCGCCCATTCCTTGGCATGCTTGTGGTAGGTATTCATGTGCCAGTCGTTCAGAGCCTCGTAGCTCGTCCAGAAGCTGACCTCGTTGTGCCAGGTCGGGTCCTGCGGGTGCGTCCACCAGGTGAGGTGGAGGAAGCCCGGCAGGGTCTTCAGGTGGTGCCGCACATCGGCAAAGACGATCTTGAACTTCTCGTAATCGTCAGTGCTGGAAAACCGAACCCGCTGCATGCTTTGGTAGATCGCCATCTCTGATCACCCCGCGGTCGTCGGGCGGACCGTCTCTTCCGCCGCTCTGGTTGGGACGGCCGACTTTAGCTTCACCGCAAGCTTTGGGCCAACGCAGTTTCTTGCCAAGGGGCCCCGGAATCCATTGCGGCCGCGCGGGCCCCTATGAAGCGAGGTGAAGCCTTGCTTTTCGGCGATCCGCGCGCTGCTGCGCGGGCCCCTGCGCGCGGGTCAGGTTGAATGCGGTGTTGACCAGCGCGACATGCGAGAAGGCCTGCGGAAAGTTTCCGACTTGGCGTGACAGGCGAGGGTCGAATTCTTCCGCCAAAAGCCCGACGTCGTTGCGCAGAGACAGCAGGCGCTCGAATAGATCGCGAGCCTCTTGGACCCGCCCCTGCAGGATGAAGTTGTCGGCCAGCCAAAAGCTGCAGGCGAGAAAGGCCCCCTCGCCGGGCGGAAGCCCGTCGACCCCCTCTCCGGTGTCGTAGCGCACGACGAAGCCATCGACGACGAGGCGGCGCTCGATTGCCTTCACGGTCCCGACGATGCGCGGGTCCGTCGGCGGCAGGAAACCGACAAGCGGGATCAGCAACAGGCTCGCGTCGAGCGACTTTGACCCGTATGCCTGGACGAAGCTGCCGAGGTCTGGATCAAAACCATGACGGCAGACATTCTCGTGAATGTCGTCACGTATTCGCCGCAAGGTCTCGATCGCACCGTCACCGCCGATCTCCTCCAATACCTTGACGGCCCGGTCGAAGGCAACCCATGCCATTACCTTGGAGTGCGTAAAGTGCTGCGGCGGCCCACGTACCTCCCAAATGCCCTCGTCGGGGTGCCGCCAGATTCGCGCCAAGTGACCAAGAGCGGTGCGGCCGATCGCGATGCCGCGGTCGACCGTCGGTAAGCCATGGACATGGGCATGGTACAGGGCGTCGAGGATCTCACCATACACATCGAGCTGTGTCTGCTGGACCGCCGCATTCCCGATCCGCACCGGGCGAGACCCTTCGTACCCCGGCAGCCAGGGCACCTCCCATTCCGGCAATCGCCGCTCGCCGCCGAGCCCATACATGATCTGTAACTGGTCGGGACTCCCTGCTACGGCGCGGAATAGCCAGTCCCGCCATGCACGCGCCTCGTCGTAGAACCCTCCGTTCATCAGGGCCAGCAACGTGAAGGTGGCGTCGCGCAGCCAGCAGTAACGGTAATCCCAGTTGCGAGAGCCGCCGATCTGCTCGGGCAGCGAGGTCGTCGGTGCGGCGACGATCCCGCCGGTCGGGCTGTAGGTGAGGCCCTTCAGTTCGACCAGCGAGCCCCTGACTTCATCGGTCCAGGGACCCGCCGGACAGCATCGTGAGGACCATCGCCGCCAGAAGGTTTCAACCCGGCGCAACGCCTGCTGTGCATCGATGGTTTGCGGGCGGGCAAGATGGGAGGGCCCATAGCTCATCACGAACGGGATGGTCTGACCCGCCTCGACCTCGAATTCACCGACAGTCTTCAGATCCTCCCCCCGGAGCGGTGCAGGGGTGCGCAGTAAAACTCTGTCCGGACCGGCTATCGCTGAGATCCCACCCTCCTCGAGCCGCTCGACCCAAGGCACCACGGCGCCGTAATCAAAACGCAGGATGAACTCGGTATTCATCGCGACAGAGCCGTGCAGGCCTCGGACCAGCCGCACGATATCCGGAAAGCCGTGCCGGATACCGATGAAATCCATCAACTCGACTGTTCCCCCGGCAGTCTCGAATGTGGTCGCGAGGATCAGCGAGCCGTCTACGTAACGGCGCTCGACGCGGTATGAAGGGTCCGCTGGCGCGATCAGCCAGCGGCCGTGCTCAGGGTTGCCAAGAAGGGATGCAAAACAAGCCGGCGAATCAAAGCGCGGCAAGCAGAGCCAGTCGATCGAACCGTTACGTCCGACCAGCGCGGCGGTCGCGCAATTGCTGATCAGAGCATAGTCCTCGATCCGCAAATTCGGTCCATCCATCTCCCTGACTCCGCCATGTCGACAATGGTTGGGCGAGGCGCAAGAGTAGTAGTTCAATCGGCGCAGGGAAGGAACGTCCTGCAAAAGAAAGTGGCCGCGAGCGCCGCGCGGCTCTCCCGAGCATCACTTCGGTGATTTACGGACTACCATGACCGCTCGCTTCGGGGCCTGCGTTATCCGAATACGGGCACTCGGCGACACAGGGATCCCAATACGCCTTTGGCGCCGGAAAAGGTGACCCGGCGTAGTAATTGTAAATCGGATAATTGTAGGAGTAGCCGTAACCAGGGTAATAATAGTAGTAGGGCATCCCGGAGGCGCTCGTATGGTATCCTGGATAATTATAGGCTGACCAAGAAGTCGTATCAGGTGTGCCGTACTGGTACGAATTTGGTGTGCCGTAAGGATAATAATATTGAGCATGCGCAGTTGCCGCAGCGCCCAATAACAGACCGGCTCCTACTATCGCGATTTTGGCCAATCTCTGCATGGATTACCTCCAGATTTCGCCTTCTCTGTGGTAGTGAAACGTTGCCAACGACAATGTCGTTCACCGGAGGCTACGAACATCGGGTATTTAAATAAACGTTAGTCTATCATCTAAGGTAGACACGAACGATATCAACAGATTTGCCACCAATTTCCTTGGGTATATATGGATTACATCTGAATATATGTTTTATAATACTTTTAGGATCTGCGATTTCTTATCGCACAATCCGCGTAAAGAATCCGTACATTTTGCGTACTCTTTGACATGTGTAAAGATTATGACGCAAGAGGGGTTGACCTAACGACGATAGGCCCCAACTCCACTGGATCGGCACCGCTGGATCGCGTGCGAGCGCGTCCGAGTGGGTCCCAACGGGGGAAAGCAGAGACATCAGGAGGGCAGACATGGCTGGTGCGATTGCGCGGCATCGCGGACTGGGCAGGCTTATGAGCCTGTGCCTCGCTTTTGTTCTCGGGCTCGGTTTGCTCATGCAAGGAGCATCCGCAGCTTCTGACCCGCAAGACGTTGTCCGCAGCTTTTACGGGGTTTTGTTAAGCAATATGAGAGAGGGTGGGGTGCTCGGCGAGAGCGGGCGCTACGCCAGGCTCGCGCCCATTGTCGACAGGACGTTTGACATTCCATTCATGACGCGACTGGCAATAGGTCCCGCCTGGGGGGGCCTTACCCCAACCCAGCAGCAGCAATTGGCGGCGGCATTTGCACACTATGTTGCGGCGACCTACGCAGATGAATTCAACAGCTATTCGGGCCAGCAGCTGCAAGTAGTCGGGCAACGGCCCTATGAGGCCGATGTGATGGTGCAAACCAAAATCGTCAAAGCTAACGGCGACTCGACACGACTTGATTATCTTATGCGCCAAGATCAAGGCTCATGGCGGATTGCCGATGTCTATCTCGACGGCAAGATCAGCCAGCTGGCGGTGCATCGTTCCGAATTCCATTCGATCCTTCAGCGGCAAGGCGTTGACGGTCTCGTGACGGCGCTCAACCGCAAGGTGGACTTGCTGCAGAGTGTCGCCCAGGCATCATAATGCGGCGCTGGCCCGGTAATCCACCGTCCCCGGTCATGCCGTCAATTTCAGGCACCCCCGTATCCGCGCATTTCGGCCAGAATTTTGCGCCGCCTCCTCCGTTGGGGGCCGACGAGGGGGGCGTCCTCGCAGCGCGCTAGTCCGTGCTGCTTTCGCCTCCGTTTCTGAGCCTGGTGGGGACTGGCGTTACGGCTTCGATGGGCAAGGGCGGCGCCTCGGTTTGCGGCGCGAGGAGCAGTGGCTGCAGCTGAGGTTCGATTGCCTTCAGCAGCTGTACAGCGAGCGCGCTGGTGAAGTGGTAAGAGCCGGCGATCGCGCCGGGAACATAGGCTGTGATCGTCCCGAAGAAACGGTCGCCGAGGAAAAACACAAATGTCGCTGTTCGGTCGATCACTTGCTGCGAGATTAATCGACCACCGCGGCCAAAGCGATCTAGGCGATTGTCCCCGGTCCCCGTTTTGCCGCCGACCGGCAATAGACTGTGGTCCGCAGTGTGATAAGCGCCGCGTAAGCGCGCGGCGGTTCCCTCCGCGACAACGCCCATTAAGGCCTGCCGCAATGTCTGGGCGATCTCGGGGGCGAGCACCCGCTGGGGCTCGGGTCTCAGCGCCACGTCCGTCTCGTAGGGGGTGCCGGCAGCAAAATCCAGGCGCTGCAGATCGGAATTCGGCAGGCGCACGCCGTCGTTCAGGATGATGCCCATCAAGTCGGCCAGCGCGTCCGGGCGATCGCCGGAGCTACCAATCGCGCTGCCATACGATGGCACCAAATGGCCAAAGGGGTACCCCTGCCGCCGCCAATCCTGAAGGATATGATCAAAAGCATCCTCCTCGAGAAGAATGCGTATGCGCGTGTTCTGCTTGTGCATATTGCGGCTCTTAAAGAGCCAGCCATACACTTCCTGCCGCGCTCCGGCGCTTGCCTCGATCACGTCGCTGCGGTTCGCGTCGGGGTGGTCCTGGAGATACCTGACGAGCCACAGCTCGAGCGGATGGATTCCCGCAATATAGCCCCGGTCCTGCAGCAAGAACCGTTCGGGGCCGTATTCGCGCCACAGGTCCCAGAGCTGGTCGTCATCGACCGAGGAGGGCGGCAAATGATGCACAAGAAACTCGCCGAGCTCGGCCCGGGTCGCCTCCGGGCGTGCCGTCAGGTAAACGACAGCCAACCGCCGCGCGGCGGGTCGCACCCGGCGGGCGAGCTTATCTAGCGCCTCTTTCGGGGTTAGTCCGCGGTAATCATTCCAGAATCGGTTGAGATACCGGCGTCCCTCTTGGTCGGCAAAGCGCTGCAGATAGGCTTCGCGATTGGGGTCCTCGGCGTCCGAAAGAAGCTTCTCCGGCTCCATTCCGCTTTGCGCCGTGTAGTAAAGGACGATGTCCCGCATGATGCGGATAAAGGAATTGTTTATCGAATGCTCGAAAGCTTCGAGCACTGTTGGATTCGAGTGATTCTCCCATTTCTCGAAATTTGCGAAGACGTGGACCCCGCCGCCGGTAAAGAAGGCGGCCGGACTTCCGGAATAGTGGCGTTGCATCGCCGCCTCGACCATCGCCTCGAGGCTGCGGTCGGTTGCCTTCGCGAGATAGCCCGCAGCCCATGCCGTGAGCGAATCGGCTTTGGCGGCCGCCAGGGCGAGCAGTTCGCTCTTTGGCAACGACACTAGCCTGTGGTTCAGCTCCTCGACGATATTCAGATACGTCACTAGGGTGCGCAGCTTCGCGGTAGATCCCAGGATGAGCTTCGCCCCGGAATTGATGTCGAACGGCGTATTGAGACTGTCGGCATGGACCCGCAGGTAATTGCGTTCGGCGCCGCGCTCGTAAAGAACGACGCTCCAAGCCAGCCTGGCCGGATTTTCTCCCCCCAGCAGATCATGGCCGACGAGGCCGAGCGATCTGACGTAGGCGGGATCGCCCAACCGCACCAGAACGTCCGCAATCCGCTTTTGTGCGGCGGTATCGATGGTGCCATATCCACTCAGATCCAGCCGATCGAGGGCGTAAAGGTCGGGCAAATGCAGCAAAGACATGAGCTCGGCGCGCAACCTATCCGTCGCCTTATTGCCGACATAGGACGCCGCAGCCGGCGGCGGCAGCTGACTGCGGAAATGCAGCTTTGCGGCAAGCGCCGCGTCGCGCAGCTCCGGGTCGATTACCCCCGATGCGGCCAGCAAGCGAAGATAGCTGGCGGTCAGGGAAGCTAGAGCCGATCCGTCGCCGTTCAGGTAGTAAGCGGGTCGGCGGCCGGCGAGTAATAGGCCGAGCACTTGTCTATAAATTTCGCCCTTGCGGGCCAACTGAGCCTTTGTCGTAGCCGGCGAGTTCAGCACGCGGTCCGCCTCGGCCTGATCGGAACCGTACCAGATCCACAAGGCTTCCGGCATGCCGATGACCTCGCCATAGCCGCGGCGGGACCCGAGCGGGGTCGAATCGAGATAGGTCGTCACGATTTCGCGGCGAGCTGCCGTCGTATCCGGCCCATTGCGATAGGCCCGCGCCGATGCCGTCACCATCTGTCGGATCTTCTCACCGACACCGAGGGTCCGGCCGCCTTTAGAGTGCCGAAACTTCTCGATCTGGGTAGCCAAGGTACTCGCCCCGCCTTCCCTGAAGCGGCGGTCGATTAAGCCGGCGATCCGGCCACCTACGGCGAGCATAAAGCGGCTCCACTCGACCGCCGGATTACGTCGCGGGTTTTGCTGATCGAGGAGGTCGTGATCCTCGATGAACAGCAAGCTGTCGACAACCAGTGGCGGGATTGCGGCGAAATCTTTGTACGCCCGATCCGGATAGGCCGCCTCGTAAACCAAGTTCTGATCGCGATCGAACAACTTTAGCCCGGCGCGCGATTTCTCGCTGTAGATCGGGTAACCGCCCTGGTCGACAAACGACTCCAGCCGATCCAACCATCGCGCCTGTCTGGCTACGACGAAATGATGGGCGCTCAAATCTTCAATGAATGACGGCAGCTGCGCGTACCCCAGGCGCTCGTCATAAGGGCCCCATTTCGGAAAGCGGATTGTGTCGCTGGGTCCGGGCTGAACCGAGAAACGCATTTCCGAGGTCCAGCGTGACAGAAGCCGCGACTGCAGGTACGAAGTGCGGGCCTCGGTTGCGAGGCCCCATCCGAGCAGAGACAGCATTGCTGCCAAAGCGGCCCAGCGCAGAAGGCCGATGAGACGCAAGAGCCAGCGGGTCCAGCGGCTCGGATCGTGCCGGTCCCGCCGGCTGCTCGGCAGCAAACGTCCCCAAACAGCCTCGACCATACCCGCCGCTCCGCAATTCGCTCAGCGGTGGCAAACGTCCGGACTGCTGAAAGCGATCCTTAAGGGTCGCCTTGAGGCAAGTCGCAGCCTAAGAATTGGGAAGCCGTCAAGCCGCCGTCTATAACGAAAGTTAAAGATTCAGCAATAATTTGACGCTTCCTGCATTTATATTGCCAGCGTATTCTTCGAGCGATCCGCTCGGAGTTAACCCTCCTCATTGGCCGAGTGCTTCGGCCCGCATACGGCGCTGCAGGGCCGGCGAGGTGTGACAAAGAGAAAGGCTTGTGATCAGGCCTTGCTGGCGCCGATATGGGCGACGGCTTCGATCTCGACTTTCAGCGAGGGATCTGCCAGCGCCGCAACCTGCACGAGCGTCGAAGCCGGGAAGTTGCCGGTAAAGAACTCTCGCCGGACCTGCCACACCTTTTCGCGCTGCTTTATATCGGTGACAAAAATCGTCACCTTGACGACATCGGCCATGCTGCCGCCGGCCGCCTCGAGCAGATGACGGATCTTCGTGAAGATCGACTTGGCCTGAACGTACTCGTCGCCTTCCGTGCGGTTCGGACCTTCGGTCCGGGCCGTCATGCCGGCGACATAGGCGATTCCGTTGACGACCAGGCAGTTGGACCAGGTGCCCGGTTGCGGCTCCGGTACCTCAGCGGTCGTGACACGGACGATCTTGCTCATCGGCTTGCCCTCATGCTGTGGATCGGCCGAGCTTAATATGCCGGGCTATCTGGCGAAAAGCCTGTGCCCGCAGCACTTGGCTCGATATCGTAAGTCAAGAGGAGAGATCCGGTATCTCCTTGCCCTCGCTCTCGGCCCACCTCTTCATCAAAGTATTGGAGGGTCGCGTCTCGTCGAGCAGCTTCTGAGCACTCTCGATCCCTGTGACCGGCAGACCCGTGGGGTCCAGGAGCCCGATCTGAACGAGCACGCTCGCCTGGTCCCAATAGATGTGTTCGTGGCAGATCTTCCCGCCGCGAAAGTTGACGATTGCGATCGTTGGAACCTCAACGTATTTGCCCGTCGGCGGCACGCCTGGGAGCAGAAAATCGATCTCGGTGTCGTGGGTGAAGCAGAACAGCATCTCGTCG
>JBARIB010000382.1:0-2996 GCA_049799535.1 Allostellaceae bacterium
CTGGCCGAACCCCTCGGGCAGAACACCAACCCTGATGCGGACTGGGAAGCGCCGTTCGGCCGAGATGATTATGTCGCGCGGATTACCTGGCATCTCGTAAGTTCCTGCTTCGTTCACGTCGCAAAATGGCATGAGTGCCTCGACCTGTCCAGCCGCTTGGGTTTGCCGCCCCGCGAAGGGTATGCTCGGTTACGCATGGCCGCGCCCGCATCGTTCCGCGGTCGTGGGCATAGCGCTGAGCGAGGTCGCATGAGCGCGCAGCTCCCGTTGTCGCAGATACTGTCATCGGGTTATCAGCAAGCGCTCTGAGTGCAGGCTTTGGGAGGGAACGGTCGATGAACGATCAGGGCATTGGCGCGCCTGTGCGGCGCAAGGAGGACTTTCGCTTCCTCACCGGCGCGGGCAACTACACGGACGATATCAATCGTCCGGGTCAGCTCTATGCTTACATTCTGCGAAGTCCGCATGCGCATGCCGAGATCGCCGGCATCAACACCAGCAATGCCAGCGCAGCGCCGGGTGTCACTGCGGTGTTCACCGGCACTGACTTGCAGATCGGCGGTCTGCCCTGCGGCTGGCTGATAAATTCAAAAGACGGCTCGCCCATGGTTGAACCGCCGCACCCCGTGCTCGCCAAAGGCAAGGTGCGCCACGTCGGCGACCCGGTCGCAGTGGTGATTGCCGAAACGCTCGAGCAGGCGAAGGATGCTGCCGAGCTCGTCGAGGTCTCGTACAAGCCCCTACCCGCCGTCGTCGCGGCCGATGCGGCGATCAAGCCCGGCAAGCCACAGCTCTTCGAGAACGCAGCCAACAACATTTGCTTTGACTGGCATCTGGGCGACAAGGCCGCGGTCGAGGCGGCCTTCGCCCGAGCGCACCATGTCACGCGCCTCGACATCGTCAACAACCGGCTCGTCTCCAATCCCATAGAGCCGCGCGCCGCCATCGGCGAATACGACCGCGCAACCGGCGACTATACGCTCTACACGACCAGCCAGGACCCGCATGTGATCCGATTGCTGATCGCCGCCTCCGTCCTTTCGGTTGCCGAGCACAAGTTCCGGGTGGTCGCGCCGGACGTGGGTGGCGGCTTCGGCACGAAGGAATCGCTTTACGCCGAGCAGGCGCTGGTCACTTGGGCGGCCGGCAAACTCGCCAGACCGGTGAAATGGACGGCCGAGCGCGCCGAGGGGTTCGCTTCCGACAACCAGGCTCGCGACCACCTGACCCACGCCGAGCTCGCGCTTGACCAGGACGGCAAGTTCCTGGGACTGCGCGTTGCGACACTGGCCAATCTCGGCGCCTATCTCTCCAGCTTTGCGCCGGCGATCCCGACCTACTGCTATGGCACGCTGCTCGCTGGAACTTACACGACCCCTGCCATTTATGTTGAGGTCAAGGGCATCTTCACCAATACGGTGCCGGTCGACGCCTATCGCGGCGCCGGGCGGCCCGAGGCGTGCTATGTCGTCGAGCGCTTGGTCGATACGGCCGCGCGCGAGATCGGGATCGACCCGGCCGAGCTACGCCGCCGCAACTTCATCCCGAAGGACGCCTACCCCTATCAGACGCCGGTGGCGCTCACCTATGACAGCGGCGACTACTTCACCACGCTCGAAATGGCGCTGAAGGCCGCAGACTATTCCGGGTTCGAGCACCGCCGGCAGGAGTCGGCGCGACAGGGCAAGCTGCGCGGCATCGGCATTGCCACATATATCGAGGCCTGCGCGATGGCACCGTCGGCCCTTGCCGGTCAGCTCGGTGCGCGCGCCGGTTTCTATGAGACGGCGGAGGTCCGTGTTCACCCGACCGGAAGCATCTCCGTTTTCACCGGCACGCACAGCCACGGCCAGGGGCACGAGACGACCTTTGCGCAGGTGGTCGCGGACCAGCTAGGCGTGCCCATTGAGTTGGTCGAAATCGTGCATGGCGACACAGGCAAGATTCCCTTTGGCATGGGCACCTACGCCTCGCGCTCGCTCGCGGTCGGCGGCTCCGCTCTCGTCAAGGCGATCGACAAGGTGGTGAGCAAGGGCAAGAAGATTGCCGCCCACCTGCTCGAGGCGTCCGAAGCCGATCTCGAGTTCAAGGATGGTCAGTTTACCGTCGCGGGCACCGATAAAACCGTCCCGTTCACTCAAATCGCCTTGGCCGCTTATGTGCCGCACAACTATCCCATCGACACTGTCGAGCCCGGCCTCGACGAGACGGCGTTTTATGATCCGACGAATTTCACCTACTCCGCCGGCGCGCACATCGCCGAGGTCGAAATCGATCGGGAGACCGGGGAGGTCACGCTGCTGAATTTCACCGCTGCCGACGATTTCGGCCGCATCATCAACCCGCTGATCGTTGAGGGCCAAGTGCACGGCGCGCTCGTCCAGGGCATCGGCCAAGCTCTCCACGAAGACACCATCTACGACTCCGAGAGCGGTCAGCTCAGCACCGGCTCGCTGATGGACTATTGCCTGCCTCGCGCCGACAACTTCCCGGCCTTCAGCTTGGCCACCCATGAGACGCTATGCGCGCACAACCCGCTCGGTGCCAAGGGCTGTGGCGAGGCCGGCACGATCGGCGCCCCGGCAGCAATCATGAATGCCGTGGTCGATGCGCTCGCGCCTCTCGGCGTAACAGATCTCGCCATGCCCGCAACGTCGGGACGAGTATGGCACGCCATCGCCGAACACGCGCATGCCTGGGGCGAGAGCACACGTCAATAATCCGCGGCGGGCGGTCGCTCAGGACAGCTACCTAGGTTCCCCGGGGTTGTTGCACTGCTAAGCTACCCGCGCCGATGCCATCCTGTGGATCTCGCCTGGACCACTGGCGTTCATCGCCACGCCCGCGACTTAAGTGGTAACACAGCAGAACCCTCGCGCAAGTCGCGCCCGGTAATCTCGACATTACCATCCTCGGTCAGCTGGCGCCTTCGAAGCTTCCGCTCGGCGATGCTCTCGAACCGTGTGCGCTGAAGATAGTAGGCCTCGACACAGCGC
>JBARIB010000383.1:0-16515 GCA_049799535.1 Allostellaceae bacterium
CGGAAACGCAAAGCCGGATGCTACATGACCTCTCGCGCCAGCGGGAGAGCCAAAAGTCTCACCTGTATGAACCAGTTCACGGCGCCGTCACTCGACTCGAGCCGGCATTGTCAAGTTTAGGTTTTGAACACCAGATGGTTGCATCCTAGGCAGAGATTGTCGAGGTATCTAAACGTCAATCCCTAGACCGATTTCCCACTAAGGGTTGTTTAACTTGACAAGGCCCACCGAGGGTCGGCTCCTACGATCCGAAGGTCGCGCAAAGTGACCTGCTCCTCTTCCTACGCGAACACAGTGGCGATCAAATCTTAGGCACGCTCAATTTGGGGCCCGACCCAGTCTCGGTGCGTTTGCCACACCCGTTGAACGAACGCGTGCTTGTATCCTGCTTCGCCGATCGTGATGACGAAGCAATAGCGGGCGAGATTGATCTGCACCCTCATGCGGGCTTGGTCATTGCACTGGCCCCGGCAGCTTCGAGACCGCTAGTCCCCAAGATTTCGGTTGCCACTTATGAACTCGACAATGTCGCTGTCCTGAACAACCCGGCCTATCGCGCGATAGGCGGCGACAACCTTTCGGTCTGGTCAAAACGCATCGTCGCTCGCGTCAAGATGCTGATGCGCTATGAGGGCGAGCAGATCCTTCCAGGCGATGCGACCGCACCGAAGAACGCTGCGGCGCTGCTGCTGAATGCGATGAGCGTTCCCGCCGAGCATGAGCACGAGTTCAACGAATGGTACAACACCGAGCACATTCCGGCCCTCGCCGCCGTGCCCGGCACGTTGTGGGCTCGACGCTATCGGGGAGAGGGCGCCGCGCAACGCTATGTTGCGCTCTACCACCTCGAATCGCCGGAGGTGCCCGAGTCGGCGGCGTGGAAGAAGGCGGCGAATACGCCATGGACCGAAAGGATGCGGCCGCATTTCCGCGATCATCTGCGGATTGTCAGCCGGCGCTACATCCGGACGCATTGAATCCATCCCGGATGGGCTGCTCCCTTCAGTGACTCGGCACGACGCCACGGCACGACAGCGCGACCGCGACAAACGACCGCTCCCCATCGGGGCGGCCGGTCAGATAGGCCGAGCGCAGGTGATGCTCGAGCCGGCCCCGCGCGGTATCGTCGAGAGCAGCGACGTAGGCTCCAAGCGAGCCTTCTCCGCTCGCGAACGGCCTCCAATAATCCGCAAAATCGGCGAAATCCATTCGGATCATCAATGACCGCTGGTCGATCTCGGTGAGGCCTGCGGCGGCCCACATGCGCGTCAGCGCCCCCGGGGCATAGATGGGACGAGACATAGTGGTATCACGCGCCGTCTTGGCGTCCTCATCGAGCGCCGCAGCCGTGTCCCATAACATCCGCTGGCTGGGCGTTCCGCCCGGCGAGTCCCAGAAAGCGGCTGCCACCACACCGCCCGGCCGAGTGACCCGCCGCATTTCGGCAACCATCGCGTCTGGCTCCGGGATGACCGAAGGGAGGACCAGCATAGATAGTGTGCGGTCGAAGCTGGTGTCGGCGAAGCGCAGCGCGCAGCCGTCACCTTGCTCGAAACGGATGGACCCGCCCCGGTCCTTCGCTTGCGCCGCGGCCAGATAAATCGGCGAATGGTCGATCGCGGTCAGGCTGCCGAGCTTGGCCGCTGAAACGAGCTCGAAGGTTAAGCTGCCGGTGCCGCAGCCGATTTCGAGCACGGTTTCACCATCGGCAAGACCGGCATGAGCGATAAAGAGCGGTGCCAGGCGGCGGCTCCAGCGCCCCATCAGCCTTTCGTAATTGCCCGCGTCGCGCGCATTGAAGACGGATGGCATCGCGCGCTTACTCGGCGGCCATAGCTGCGGGGTGAAATCCCGAAAGCGGGGCCCGCGCCGCGCGATCCATCGGCTTTGGCCACCAGCGGTCTTCCCACTCCGAGAACACGTCATGCAGCTGCGGCATGACCTTCTCGGCAAAGAGCTGCGTGTTGTACTTGGCCAGATCTTTGCTCATGTTGCCGAACTGTAATAACAGCATCAGGTGGCCAACATTGAGATTGCTCGCCACCTCCTTGAGCTGCGCAGCAACCTCCTCTGGTGAGCCGATGATCACATAACCGCGTTCGACGATCGCATCCATTTCGCGCGCGAGCATCTGGAATTTTGATTCGTAACGCGAGAACTGCGCCGCTTGCGCCACCTGGCTCTGTGCACCGCGGCGCTGGGTCGCCTCCGTGGTGTAGCCGGGAGGACCGGCGAAACGCGGGTCGATATGTAGGCAGCGGCCATAGAAATACTCGGCCGGCTCGCGGTAAAGCCGCCAGGCTTCCTCGCGGGTCTCGGCGACGCCGACGAATTGCAGGAAGCCGGCCTGATACGGGTTGCGGTCTTTTCCGAGCCGTTTCATTTCCTCCCAAAACCCGTCCATCGTCGACTGCCCGGCCTTGTAGCCGTAATACGACAGATAGCAGTAGACGTAGTCCATCTCGGCGCACCACTGCCAGGTCTCGACTGATCCGCCGCCAGGAATCCAGATCGGCGGGTGCGGCTTCTGCACTGGCCGCGGCCAGATGTTCACATAACGCTGCTGGTTGAAGCGGCCATTAAACGCAAAAGTGTCCTGCTCGGTCCATGCCCGCATGACGAGATCGTGAGCCTCGTAATAGCGCTCGCGCAACATGCTCGGGTTCTGGCCATAGGCAAAACAGGTGTCCATCGGCGATCCCACCGGGAACCCGGCGATCAGCCGGCCGCCCGAGATGCAGTCGATCATCGCGAATTCCTCGGCGACCCGGGTCGGCGGATTGTAAAGCGCCAATGAATTGCCGAGAACGCAGAGTGCGGCGTCGGAGGTACGGCGGGCGAGCGCGGTTGCAATCAGATTAGGCGACGGCATCAGGCCGTAACCGTTGGAATGGTGCTCGTTGACGCAGACCGCGTCGAAGCCGCACTCGGCGGCGGTTTCGAGCTCGTCCATGAAGTCGTTGTACATGTGATGGGCCCGCCGCGGGTCGAACAGCGAGGAATGGATGTCGACCCACACCGAGGGGTGCTTCTCGCGGAAGTCATCCGGAAGCTCGGTGTAGGGCATCAGGTGAAACCACATCAGCTTCATGGCCTACCTCCTCTTGCAATGCCGCAGCGTGACCCCGGGGCGCCAGCGCGTCAAGAAGCCGATCTCGGTTCAGAATCCCGCTGCAATCGCTGATAATACAGGGAAAGAACAGCGAAGACACTGATCCCCGCCGCAGAAATCCTCATTTTTTTGGCGATATCGGTCATGAAATAACAGCCAAAAATAACAGCCAGCGGTGAAAAGCGAATAACAACTAAAAATAGGAAAATGACTCTCTAAGAACCACAACGCAAGTTGTACAGGTGATACTTACCGCACAATTGAGGCGTTTTTTTGGAGCCGAGGCGACCAAAAAGGGGGAGCTCGTTGCCTACGAGCGGTGCGGGTCAGCGATGGGGTCGAGCGGCCAGACCGGGCGGCGCACTTTGCTGAAAAGCTCGGGAGTGTAGATTTCCATGCACAGCGCGCCGGTGTCGACGAGCACCACCTTGCGGGCGATCGGCTCGAAGGCGGCGCGGAAATGCTGCATCGATTTGACGGCGACTGTGCGGTAGCGGGTCGGGTCGACGCCAAGCGAGGTGAACTGCGCGAGATCGACCGCCTGTCCGTTATTCGTGATCACGATAATATCGATGCCGCCGACGCGGAATGCCATCGATGGCCCATAATTGCGCTCGATGCCGCCACCCATCGGCCCATAGGCGATAAACCGGCCATTGGTCAGGCACACGACCTCACCAAACAAGGAGAGTGGGCCGCCGCCCATCGACGGATCGATCTTGCCGCCCAATGTCAGTGTTGTCTTTGTGCCGACCCCGGCACGCATCCCCTCTCGTACCGCCTCGGGGTCGCAGATCGCGTGGAACGCCACACACTCCACCTCGGCTTCGACCAATCCCTGCAACAAAGCGGTCGCATCGCCATAACCACCACCGCCGGGGTTGTCGGTGTAATCGGCAATAACCAGCGGTTTATCGCCAGACCGGCCCTCTCTGGCGAGCCCCACCACTTCAGTGACTGGCAGGAGCTCGACAGTCGTGAAGTTGCGCGTCTCCCACGCGTGATCCATGAATTCCTCTGCGATCGCTTGCGCCCGCCTAGCATCGCCGTCGACCGTCACGGTAACCGACGGGCCGACATCGCGGATATTGGCGCGGCTGAACCCCGCACAGATGCTCACCACCAATACTTCGCCGCGGTTCTCGAGTGTCTCGCCCCGGGCTATGAGCTCGGCCATCGGGCCGCGCTGGGTGCGGCCGTGATCGAGGCCATAGATCATTGGCCGCCGCGCAATCACGGTCTTCGGACGAATCTCACCTTGCATTGCCCGTTGCAATAGTTCGGCGCCCTGCCAGGCCCTCTCGTACTGGTCGATATGCGGGTAGGTGCGATAGGCGATCAGCGCATTCGCATTGTCGGCCATACGTTGTGTCACATTGGCATGCAGATCTAGCGTCACAACGACCGGCGCCTCGGGTCCTAATCGGCTCCGCAGCTGCGCCAAGAACTCACCCTCGGCATCTTCGTGGCTCTCGCTGACCATTGCGCCGTGCAGGTGCAACAGCACGCCGTCGATCGGCCGCTTCGCGACGACGGCTGCTAAAATCATTCCGGTGATCTGTTCGAACGCATCATCGGTGACGATCCCCGAAGGGTTGGGGTTGGCGGAAATCGGGTGCACCAGGGTCCAGCCAAATTTATCCGCTGCTTCGAACGTTGCGCCAAAGGCCGAACGGGTGCCGCGAAATGCTTCGGGGATCTCGTTCTCGAGGTGGAAATCGCGGCGGCGGATGACAGTCATATCCGTCGGCACGCGGCTGAAAGTATTGGTTTCATGCATGAAACGAGCAGTCAGAACGCGCTTCACAGTTCACCCCATACCTTGCTTGGGCCGCGAAAAGCAATGTTATGGCGATCAGAACAGGGAGAACAGCCTTTGCGACACGACGCCCTGAAAAAGAACGCCCCGGCAAGGCCGGGGCGTTCTTGATGCTGGTGAGCCAAACGTCAGAGCACGTGAAACACAAAGAGAAGTATGATGATCGGGATCGGAATCCCGAGCAGCCAAAGCAGAATGCCTTTGCCCATAATCAGCTCCTCCCGGAGTTGGCGTTAGCTGTTACTTCTTCCCGGCGAGCTCGCGCACCGCATCTTTGGCGTGACCGACCGCGTTCTGAACTCGGCCCTCGGCCTGATCTGCTTTGCCTTCGGCCTCGGTCTGGGTATCGCCAAGCGTCTTGCCGGCCTGTTCCTTGATTTTACCGGTGACTTTCTTCACGCCTCCTGCCACACGATCCTTATCCATGACCAATTCCTCTGCTGGTATAATCACAATCGAAAACATGCCCACCCGCGAACTCGTTCCAACCGAGGCTATATTGCCTAGTTGCGGTAACGAAAACGCCCCCGAAATTCGGGGGCGTTTGGACTGTTCTTACTCTAGTTGATCAGGCCGCTTGCCGCTGAGCAGAGGGCTCCTGCTGCGCAGTGTTCAGCTGCTGCGGCTGTCCAGTGCTGACTTCGACCTTGCGCGGCTTCGCAGCTTCCGGAACTTCGTGGACTAGATCGACATGCAGCATGCCATTGACGAGGTTGGCACCGGCGACCTTGATATGATCGGCGAGGCTAAAACGCCGCTCAAATGTGCGTCGCGCAATACCGCGGTGCAGATAGCGAACTTCTTGTTCGTCCTTTTTTGCCTTGCCGGTCACGACCAGCGAGTTTGGCTGAACGGTAATGTCCAGCTCCTGCGGCGAAAATCCAGCCACCGCCATTGTCAGACGGTAAGCGTCGTCACCGGTTTTTTCGATATTGTAAGGCGGATAGCTCAGCGACGACCCGTCGGCATTTGCTGATACGTCGAGCAGCCGGGTCAGGCGATCGAAGCCAATGGTAGACCGGAATAGGGGAGAGAAATCGAAACCATTCATAACCACATCCTCCATCGAGCAACATGGGATTCGGCATCCACCGGTACGGCTGAATGCCATTTAGCACTGCGCAGCCCCGAAACGGCGACTGCACACTGCGTAAATAATCAATTTACAGCGATGATCAAGATGCAATCAGAGTGTCTGTGGTCCCGCTCGCCGGCGTTCAGCGTTGAATGCCAAATCCCCTGAACCGCTTGTTGAAGCGGGCGAGCTGCCCGCCGCTGTCGACAAGGCGTTGTTGCCCGCCGGTCCAAGCCGGATGCGATTTCGGGTCGATTTCGAGCCGCAGGGTGTCTCCCGGCTTTCCATAGGTCGAGCGCGTCTGGTACGTGCTCCCGTCCGTCATGACGACGGTGATTTCGTGATAATCCGGGTGAATTCCCTCTTTCATCGAGCAACCCTCCGCGTATTCGGCAATTATATCCGGGCCCCGGCTCCAAGGCAATCCGAGTGCAATAGCGTCGCGGCCGTCAGTGCTCTTGCATCTAGGCGTGAGAAGCCCGCAATGCGAGGGTCACTAGGTCGAGTATATCGACCAGCCGGGCCACGTAGTGGTCGCGCATGATCCAGTGTCTATCCCCTTCCCCACAAAGGTTTGCTTCCAGCACCTCCAGAAGCCGCATCAACCGCGCCCGATGCAGGCCAAGCAGGCGCTGCACCGGGTCTGTTAGGACCCCGGAGAAGGCAGCCAGCAGCGTACCGCAAAGGAAGACGCCCGCGGTCGTAGCGACCAGTAATCCCGGCCCTGCGGTGGCTGGAAATAGACTGTACCATATCCCGCCCAGCCCCGCACCGAGCGGGAATGCGGCAATCGCCGTCTGTTGTGCGATCATGCCCGCGAGCGCCGAGCTCAAAGTTACGAGGCCCGGTGTTGCCTGCTTGACGACGAACGCGCCCAGACCGGCCGCCGTGAAACCCGTCACGATCTCGGCGGCTGCGGTGCGCGATCCGAGGTATGTCTCGACAGCTTCCCGTAATCGGGGGCTGAGATCCGGGTGGTGTCGGATCGCAGGCGGAAGGCCACGAAGTCCGGCTGCTCTCTCGTCGGCGAGAATTGTCTCGGCGATGGCATCCCGGTGTGAGACGCGGTCGCCCCGATTACATGGGATCTCGAGCAGCTCGGTCGTTATCAGCCATTCGATCTCGCGGGAGAGATCGGTCGCCAAAGCCACCTTACGACGGGCAAGCCAAGCCGCCGCTGCCTCCATCCCAACGCGGCGCGCCGCCCAGCTCGCGAGCTTCACCGCGAGCGCCGGCCCTGCGAGAAACAGATTCGCCGGAGCCCGGAGCAGATCCCATCCGACAGAGCAACGATGCAGCGCGAGGGAACCGGCGAAGCTGAAATGGCGCTTGATGAAGGGGTCGATACGCTCGCGCCGGCTGGCAATGTAACGATGCGCCGCTTGGTTTACGATTTCCTCGGCTAGCTGCTGTTGGCTCGAAGCTGACATCTTTGGCAAACTTTATCGCCGGGGAAAGGCGCTGCCCGCTTACAGATCGCGATGACCCACAACAGGTCAATATGCTGCGGATACGGATGATACGGATGCCTCACCCGATTCCGATCTCGAAGCCACCACGAACGGATAATAAATACTTCGTCCCATCCGAAATTCCGCGTAGAGGCTTTCTCAGGAATGTAATCCGTCGCAACGTCCCACCGCAGCACAATGCCTAACTTTCCTCGACCACGGCGCAGCATCCTCTATGTTCCCGGTTCGAACCCGCGTGCGCTTGCTAAGGCACGTGGCCTCGCAGCCGATGGGCTCATCATCGACCTCGAGGATGCCGTCGCGCCGCAAGCAAAGGAGAGCGCACGAAAAATCGTCGCCGGGGCTCTCGCCGAGGGAGGCTATGGCAGGCGCGAGCTTGTATTGCGCGTCAACGCCGTCGACACCCCTTGGGGACACGCTGACCTCGCCGCAGCCGCGGCAATGCCGCTCGATGCCGTGCTGCTGCCCAAAATCGAAAGCGCGGAGCGGGTACGGCTCACCGTGTCATTGCTCGAAGCGCTTGGAGCACCGCAGCGGCTTACCCTCTGGTGCATGCTGGAAACGCCGCTCGGCATCCTTCGCGCCGGCGAGATCGCCTGGGCGACCTCTAGGCTCTCCGCGCTCGTGCTCGGTACGTCGGACCTAACCAAAGACCTGCACGCGCTCCCGACCCGCGATCGTCTGCCGCTGATCACCTCCCTTAGCCTCGCCGTCCTCGCGGCTCGGGCGCACAACCTGGTGGTTCTCGACGGTGTCCACCTCGATCTCGCCGATGACGAGGGCTTTGTCGCCGCCTGCCGGCAAGGACGCGAGCTCGGCTTCGACGGCAAGACCTTGATTCATCCGAAACAGATCCCGGCTGCCAACGCTGCTTTTGCGCCGACAGAGGAAGAGATCGAGTGGTCGCGCCGGATCATCGCGGCGCACAGCGAGGCGGCGACGACAGGCAAAGGCGTGGTGGTAGTTGACGGCGGGCTGATCGAAAACCTGCATGTCGAGGATGCGCGCCGGCTTTTGGCGTTGGCCGACGAGATTGCGCCGCCGCCCGACGAGAAGTGACCGGGTGACGAGCCTCCGTTGACACCCTCCGGGACGCGGTCTAATTCACAGCGGCCGACCGCAAGAGAAAATCCGGTATTGCCGTAGATGAGATCAGCCGACCGGCCGCTTTCGCCGCACCTTCAGATTTATCGTTGGCAGCTTACCTCGGTCCTGTCGATCCTACACCGCGCTACCGGAGTGGCGCTGAGCGCCGGGACGATTCTGCTCGTCTGGTGGCTGGTCGCCGCCGCTTCCGGGCCCGAGGCTTATGAGGGCGTTCAGGAATTTCTTGGCTCCTGGCTCGGATTGTTGCTGCTGTTCGGCTGGAGCCTTGCGCTTTTCTATCACTTGTGCAACGGCATTCGCCATCTCGTCTGGGATACCGGCCACGCTCTCGACCTCGAATCGAGCTATCTCGGGGGTTGGATCGTCGTTGGTGCGACCGCCGTGCTGACTTTGGCTGCCTGGATTGCCGGCATAGCTCGCTGGGTTTCCTGATATGATGGCACCGCGGTTGCGCTCGCCTCTCGGCCGTGCGATTGGTCTGGGTTCGGCTAAAGAAGGGGTCGAGCACTGGTGGGCGCAGCGGCTCACCGCGATCGCGCTGGTGCCTTTGAGTTTGTGGTTCGTTGCCTCTGTGATCGGCTTGGTCGGCGCCGATCTCGAGACAGTGCAAAACTGGGTTGGCCTCCCACTGCCGGCCATTCTTTTGGTATTGCTGGTTATTGCGACTTTTTATCACGTGTCGCTGGGCCTCCAGGTGGTCATCGAGGATTATATCCATACCGACCTCGCCAAGCTTGGCCTCGTCGTTGCCGTCCGTCTGCTCAGTTTCGGCTTCGCCGTGGCGGGGATCTTCGCAGTGCTCAGCATTGCTCTCGGATCAACGAGCTGATTGGAGCCCCGGATGCCGCCGGCCTACAAGATTACCGACCACAGCTATGACGTCGTAGTCGTCGGCGCCGGTGGGGCGGGTCTGCGGGCAACCTTGGGAATGACGATCGAGGGGCTGAGGACCGCCTGTATCAGCAAGGTATTCCCGACCCGCAGCCACACCGTCGCCGCGCAGGGCGGGATCAGCGCCGCCCTCGGCAATATCGGCCCAGACGACTGGCGCTGGCACATGTATGACACCGTCAAGGGTTCCGACTGGCTCGGCGACCAAGACGCGATCGAATACATGTGCCGTAACGCAATCCCCGCGGTCATCGAGCTCGAGCATTTCGGGGTACCCTTCTCGCGCACCGAAGACGGCCGGATTTACCAACGGCCCTTTGGCGGCCACATGATGGAATATGGTGAGGGCGACCCGGCAAGGCGCGCGTGCGCGGCCGCCGACCGCACCGGTCACGCGATCATTCACACGCTGTATCAGCAGTGCGTGCGCAGCAATGCGGAATTCTTCGTCGAGTACTTCGCTCTCGACCTGGTCATGGACGAGGAAGGCGCCTGCTGTGGGGTTATGGCGTGGAACCTCGAGGATGGCAGTTTGCACCGGTTTCGCGCCCATCTCGTGGTTTTGGCGACCGGTGGCTACGGGCGAACCTATTTCTCATGCACCTCCGCCCACACTTGCACCGGCGACGGCAACGCGATGGTGTTGCGCGCCGGACTGCCTCTGCAGGACATGGAATTTATCCAGTTTCACCCGACCGGCATCTACGGCGCCGGCTGCCTGATCACCGAAGGCGCGCGCGGCGAAGGCGGGTATCTGACCAACAGCGAGGGCGCCCGCTTTATGGAAGCCTATGCGCCGCATGCCAAGGATCTGGCGTCGCGCGATGTCGTCAGCCGGGCGATGACGATCGAGATTCGCGAGGGCCGCGGTTGCGGGCCGGAAAGGGACCATATCCTTCTGCATCTTGAGCACCTCTCGCCGGAGGTGCTGCATCAGCGTCTGCCGGGAATATCCGAGACGGCCAAGATCTTTGCCGGGGTCGATGTCACGCGCGAGCCGATCCCGGTGTTGCCGACCGTGCATTACAATATGGGCGGCATACCGACGAACCATCACGGCGAGGTGCTGCGGCCCACCGCCGACAATCCGGACGCCACGGTTCCCGGACTCATGGCGATCGGCGAGGCGGCCTCCGTCTCGGTGCACGGCGCTAATCGGCTGGGCTGTAATTCGCTGCTCGATATCGTCGTGTTCGGACGGGCGGCGGCCCATCGCGCCGCCGAGCTTGTGCAGCCCGGCACGCCGCACAAGCCGCTGTCGAGTACCGCCGGTGACGACGCGGTCGCCCGCCTTGACGCGGTCCGGAACTCGCGGGGACCCCGCAAAACGAGTGAGATCCGCCTCGACATGCAGCGCGTCATGCAGAACAACTGCGCGGTGTTCCGCACGGCGGAAGTTCTCAGGGAAGGTGTCAGCCGCATCGACGTCGTCGCCAACAGCTTTGGCGATCTCGGCATTTCTGACCGTTCGATGATCTGGAACACCGATCTCGTCGAAGCGCTCGAACTCGAAAACCTGCTGGAGCAGGCGGTGGTCGCGTTGCATTCCGCAGAGAACCGGACGGAGAGTCGCGGCGCGCATGCCCGCGAGGATTATCCTGAACGCGATGACCGCAATTGGATGAAGCATACGCTCGCTTGGCTGGACGGCGACGGCGGCGTCAAAATCGACTACCGCCCGGTGCACCTATTCACTCTGTCCAACGAGGTGCACGTCTTCCCTCCCAAGGCGCGCGTGTATTAGAGACCTTCTATGGCCGAATTCATCCTGCCGCGAAACTCCAAAATCGGCGTCGGGAAGACGTTTCCCGGCCCGGTCGGCGCGACGCGGTTACGCGAGTTTAAGATCTATCGCTGGAACCCCGATGACGGCAGAAACCCGGTCGTCGATACCTTCGAGATCGACCTCAACGATTGCGGGCCGATGGTCCTGGACGCGTTGATCAAGATCAAGAACGAGATCGACACGACGCTGACGTTTCGCCGCTCCTGCCGCGAGGGTATCTGCGGCTCTTGCGCAATGAACATCGACGGGGTGAATACGCTCGCTTGCCTCAAGGCGATCGAGGACATCGAGGGCGCGGTGCGGATCTACCCGCTGCCGCACATGCCGGTAATCAAAGACCTGGTTCCCGATCTGACTCATGTCATTGCACAGTACCAGTCGATCCGCCCTTGGCTGCGGACCGCAAGCCCGCCTCCTCCCGACCACGAGCGCCCGCAATCGATCGACGAGCGCGAAAAGCTCGACGGGCTTTGGGAGTGCATCCTGTGCTTCTGCTGCACGACTTCATGCCCGAGTTATTGGTGGAACAGCGAGCGCTATTTGGGGCCGGCGGTGCTGTTGCAGGCTTATCGCTGGATCACCGACAGCCGCGACGAGACCACCGGTGAGCGTCTTGACGAGCTGGAAGATCCGTTCCGGCTCTATCGCTGTCACACGATCATGAACTGCACGCGGACCTGTCCGAAGAACTTGAACCCGGCCAAAGCCATCGCCGAAATCAAGAAGCTGCTGGTGCTGCGCCGGTAATCGCCAGATATGCGGCGCCGGATTATCATCGATACCGACCCCGGTTTAGACGATGCTGTAGCGCTGCTGCTGGCGTTGGCGGCGATCGACGAACTAGATGTCCTCGGCATTGTGGCGGTCGCCGGCAATCTGCCACTGCCGCAGACCGAGCGAAACGCACGGCGGGTTTGCAGCTTGGCGGGGCGCCCTGAGGTACCGGTTTTTGCCGGCTGTGCGCATCCGCTAATCCGCGCGCTCGTCACCGCCGAGCACATTCACAACGACCCTCGCCTTGAGGTGGTGTTGCCCGAGCCGGCAGTGCCGCTGCAGGCGCAGCACGGCATAGATTTCTTCATCGAGACGTTGCGCTCGGCTGAGCCGGAAACGATTACGTTGTGCGCTCTGGGACCGTTGACAAACATCGCCATGGCGCTGGTCAAGGCACCGGAGATCGCAGGGAAAATTGTCGAATTGGTGGTGATGGGCGGCGCCTGTTTCGAGCTTGGCAACGTGACACCTGCGGCCGAGTTTAACATCTATGTCGACCCCCACGCTGCGGCGATTGTCGTCGATAGCGGTATCCCGATCACGATGATCCCGCTCGACGTCACGCATCGGCTGGTCACCACCGAGGCGCGCCTGGCGGCGCTCCAGGCGCTCCCCAATCGCGGCGGCAAGGCAGTTGCGGAGTTGTTGGCGGCCTTCGAGAGAAACCGCTGCGCCAGGTACGGAGAGCGCGCCAAGGCGCTGCACGATCCCGCCGTCATCGGCTATCTGCTGCGCCCGGAACTTTACGAGGGACGCGTCGTCAATGTCGAGGTCGAGACCGAAAGCCGGCTGACCGCCGGGATGACGGTTGTCGACTGGTGGGGCGTGAGCGGCCGAAACTCGAACGTCCGGTTTATGAGCGCCGTCGACGCAGAGGGATTTTACGAGCTCCTAACCGAAAAGCTGGCACGCCTACCTTAGCTGCCATTCTTGCTTTAAGGTAACCGGGCCAACTCAAAAAAGGGAGTGAAAGCGATGATCTTTGAGATGCGGACCTACAGGTTGCAGCCGGGATCGGTGCCGGAAGTCGAGAAGCGCTTTGCGGAGGCCTTGACAGAGCGCGTTAAGGTGTCGCCTCTCGGCGCCTTCTTCCACACTGAGGTCGGGCCGCTCAATCACATCATCCACATTTGGCCCTATGATGATCTGCAGCATCGGACGCGGGTGCGCTCGCAATCGATCCCGAACTGGCCGCCAAAGATCCAGGAATTCACCGTCGAGATGGAAAGCAAGATCGTCAACGCGGCGCCGTTTTGCCCGGCCTTCACACCCCGTCAACACGGCAATCTCTATGAGATCCGGACCTATACGATGCTACCCGGTGTCGCCCAGCAGGTCGTCGAGCGCTGGGCTGAGCGGATCCAGGGCCGCGTAAAGCTGTCGCCGCTGGCGGCGGCGGGCCATACCGAACTCGGGCCGCTCAACCAATGGATCCACATCTGGGCCTATAAGGATGCCAACGAGCGCGCGCGCATCCGTGAGGAATCGCGTAAGGACGGAAGCTGGCCGCCGGCCACCCGCGGCATGTTCGTCAAGCAGGAGAACATGCTGGTCGTTCCGGCGTCGTTCTCGCCACTGCGCTAGAGCTTAGGGTCCGCCCCGGAACCGCGGTGGCTCCGGCGGCGGCCCCAGGCGGAACAGCCCGAAAAAATTGTCAAAAAAACCGCCGCCGGGGCGGGGCGGCGCCTCGGCGACCAAGCTCGTCTGCGCCGCCGCATCGGGTAATGACCGCACCGGCATTCCCCGGGTCGCAGCTAGCATGAAGCGGCGCCAGGTTTGGGCTGGGAGTGTGCCGCCTGTCACCTTGTTCATCGGCGCGTTGTCGTCATTGCCAAGCCATACCCCGGAGACGAGGTCGGCTGTGTAGCCGATAAACCAGGCGTCGCGATAATCCTGCGTCGTCCCGGTCTTGCCGGCGGCCGGGCGCGGCAACCTCGCGCTTTGGCCCGTGCCGTGGCCGATAACGGCAGCAAGCATCTCGTTCATCGAGCCGACAAAATCCGAACTGACGACCTGGCCAAGCCCTGGGCCGGTGCGGCGGAATAAGACTTTCCCCGTGCTGTCGCGTATTTGCGCGATGCCATACGGCCACACGCCGTTGCCGCCATTAGCAAAAGGCGCGTAGGCGGAGACCAGCTCCAGCAAATTCACCTCACCGGTGCCGAGCGCAAGGCTCATTTCCGGCGCCAGCTCCGATGCAATTCCGAGCCGATGGGCAACCCTTATGACATTCTGGATGCCCGCGCGCTGGGCGACTTGCACCGCGATCGTGTTGATCGACTGCGCCAGCCCCTCGGCGACCGTCATTTCGCCTTGGTAATGTCCGGAATAATCGCGGGGCTCCCAACCGCCGACGCGAATTGGCGCGTCGACGAACTGGTCGTCCGGCCGCAATCCTGCCTCAAGCCCCGCGAGGTACACGAAAGGCTTGAAGGCTGAGCCGGGCTGCCGCTGGCCCTGGGTCGCGCGGTTGAATTGGCTTTCGTTGTAATCGCGGCCCCCAACCATCGCGCGCACCGCCCCATCTGGCGACATAGCCACCAGCGCGCCCTGTTTGATCATCATCCGGGGGCCCTCACGCGTGACGACATCGGCGATCGCCGCTTCGGCCTCGGCCTGCATACGCGGATCGAGCGTCGTGAGGACGGTCAGGTCGCGGTTGCCGGTATCTGTGAAATCTGCCAACTGTTCGGCCACCCAATCGGCGAAATAGCGCGCTCCCGGTCGGGTCACGGGGACTGCAGCAAATGCGGCGCCTCCTCCTCTGCCCGCAGCGGCGACTTCCCTTTCGGTGACAAACCCCGCCTCGACCATCTTGGCGAGAACTTGCGCGGTCCGCGCCGCGGCTTTGTCGCGGTCGCGGGTCGGGTTGAAGCGGGTTGGCGCCTTCAGCAGCCCCGCAATAACGGCGCTCTCGTAGAGATTGGTGTGCCTTGCCGATTTATTGAAATAGCGATGTGCCGCGGCATCGACACCATAAGTGCCGGCGCCGAGATAGACGCGATTGAGATAGATCTCGAGGATCTGGTTCTTGGTGAAGCGGTGCTCGAGCCAAAGCGCGAGCAAAGTCTCCTGCACCTTGCGGTGAAGGCTACGCTCGGGCGTAAGGAACAGGTTCTTGGCAAGTTGCTGAGTGATCGTGCTGCCGCCTTGCACGACATGGCCGGCGGCTAGATTGGCGAATAGTGCTCTTCCGAGCCCGATTGGATCGATCCCGAAATGACTGTAGAAGCGGCGGTCCTCAATGGCGATCACTGCTTTCGGCAGATAGGGAGACATTTCCTTCAAGCTCAGCGGCTGCCCGAACAGATCGCCAAAGGTCGTCAATAAGCTGTTGTCGCTGGCGAGAATCGTAACGCTTGGGCGCCGCGCGCCGCGGGTCAGCTCACCGGTATCGGGAAGGGTGAGAGCAAAATATCCGATAACGACAGCGCCGACGATCAGCAGCCACAGAGACAGTAGCATGCAAAGCCTGCCGACTGGGGCCCGAAAGCGCTTCGCGGTGGTGCGCCGACGGGGCTGACGCCTGGTTGACGGCGAGCGGACGCGCTCGGCAGGGTCGGCCCGCAACTCGCGCTCAACCACCGCTTCTGGCCCCTGCCGTTTCGATTTTCAATACCCCGCTCCTCGGTGTGCCGCGGCGCCCTTGTCTTCTCACTTTTCCAGCAAACTATGGCGGTCGTTCGACAAGGAAATTAGAAGGGAATCCCCGCCGCGCCGCAGGAACCAGAAGTCGAACGCATTCGTTGGCGGGACAAGATCATTAGTCAGGGTTTTCCGGGAGAAGGACGCATGGCTGACAGGAACGATTCCTCTTCCAGCATGATTAGCCGGCAAGGAAGTGACCAAATACCAGAAACTGGAGCAGAGCGCCGCTCCAGGAATGTCGTCGCCGAATTTGTCGACGCGGCCCGATCGGCCGCCGAATCGATGCTTGAGGAACAAAAGCATCAGATCGCGGGCAGAATTTCAGGGATCGCCGAGGCGCTGCGAGGCGCTGCGCGGCCCCTCGATGAATCGCAAAGCCGCATTCTCGCTCGCTACCTCGAAGAAGCGGCGGCCTCGGTCGGCAGCTTTTCGCGCAGGATGCATGAACGGCGCTGGAACGAGCTGGTCGCCGACGCCGAAGCGTTTGCAAGACGCCAGCCGACGCTCTTTGTCCTCAGCTCGGTTGCCGCCGGGTTCGTCATTGGTCGCCTGCTCTGGGCCTCGACCGGCGGACGGCAGCAGCATGCGCATGTGGCCCGGTCTTCTCAGAACAGCGAGCCTGCGCGTACGTTTACGGCAGCCATAGCGAGCGGAAGTGGCGCCGGCGCCGGTGAGCTGGCCGGGAATGCGACGCCTCCGGCCGGAACTGTGGAGGTCCGTTGATGCTGTCGGGTGACGGCCGCCTCGGGCCTGATTTGGACGAGCCGGGTGTACGCTCAGCCCGCCCGATTTCTGCGCTGCTCTCCGATTTCGCCGGCGAGACCAGCACGC
>JBARIB010000384.1:0-13003 GCA_049799535.1 Allostellaceae bacterium
CGCGCAAGGGGAGGGGCTCACTGTGGTCGATGCGCTGATCATCAAAACAAAATCCTGAGGAGATCCGAAATGAGCGACATCGGTGTCAGCCAGGACGGCTATGTCGCGACCGTCGAGATGTGCCGGCCGCCCCACAATTTTTTCGACAGCGAGCTGATCGCCGAAATCGGAGAGGCGTTCGAGAAATTTGATGCCGATCCGGGGTGCCGCGCGATCGTGCTCGCCGCCGAGGGCCGGGCCTTCTGCGCCGGCGCCGATTTTTCCAAACGGATGGACACCGGAACCGCCTCCGAGGGGAGCCGCAGCCGCACCGGCCGCCACCTCTACAAGGAAGCGATCCGGTTATTTCGGACGCGAAAGCCGATCATCGCCGCTGTTCAGGGCGCCGCGGTCGGAGGCGGTCTTGGTCTGGCGCTGGTCGCCGACTTTCGAGTCACCTGCCAGGAGGCGCGGTTCAGCGCCAATTTCAACCGGCTCGGGTTTCACCCCGGCTTCGGCCTGACCGCCACCTTGCCACGGCTTGTCGGCGTCCAGCAGGCGGCGCTCTTGTTCTATACGGGGCGACGGATCCCTGGCGATGAAGCGGTGCGCATCGGGCTGGCCGACCAACTTGTGCCAATTGCCGAAGTGCGCGGCGTGGCTCAGGCCTTGGCGCTCGAAATTGCGCAATCGGCGCCGCTCGCCGTCATATCGACGCGCGAGACGGTGCGCCGCGGGCTGTGCGATGCGATCGAGGCCGCCACCGAGCGCGAACTCGTCGAGCAAGATTGGTTGCGCCGCACCGAGGATTTCCAAGAGGGCATCAAAGCCATGGCCGACCGCCGCCTGCCGAATTTCCAGGGCCGCTAACCCGCGCTTAATACTGCCTGAGCAGGGCCGCCATGGCCAGGCGCCAGCTTTGCAGCGGGTCCGGGGTGCCTAGAGTGCGATCGAAAGCGTCGTAGCCCGCTTTCTTCAGCCGTGTCAGCGAACGGTGAGCGATGACCGCGGGCAGCAACGCGGGGAGCGCGACACGAGGGATGCGTCTGCGCAGACCACGGCCGAGCTCGAGGTGATGAGACGCTACGGCGGCGATCTCGCCGGCCGCCGCCCGGAGCGCCGGGGTATTGCGTAGCGCAAAATAGTCCTGTTCGGCCAGCCCGGTTCGCCCGGCGAGGTCTGCCGGGATCACGCGCCGGCCGGCGCGAGCGTAGAATGGCAGCGCTCGCAGAATCCCGGCGAGGGCGTAAGCAATACCCACGTGATGCCCAGCCTCGCCCGAGGAAGGGTTGCTGACCCCGAGAAATTCAAGTGCGACGTAGACAATCCTCGCGGAGGTCTCTTCGGTATAGTCTTCGAGAGCGCTCAGGGTCGGCGGAGGCTCGGCCTCGAAATCGGACTCTCGAGCCTCGATCATATGTTCGAAATGGTCGCGAGTGGGCGCGAATTCGCGGATCGCGGCGCTCAGCGGCTCGACCACGGGATGATGCCGAATGGGCCCCCCCTCGAAGGCGGCGGCGATCGCCTCGCGCCACCATTGCAGCCGCATCTGGCCGAGCATCGGCTGCGTGACGGTTTCCCGCACCCTTGCAATCTCGTAATTGAAGGCGTAAAGCGCGAACAGCGCCTCGCGACGCGCGGCCGGTGCAAACAGCACCGTCTGAAACCGGTCGCGATCGTGGCGCCGCACCAGCGCCGCAACCGGCGATAGGCGGTCCTCTTCGGCGGAACGTCGGCCGGGGAACGGTGTTTTCCGACTACTCTCTTTGACAATACCCGGGATGGTCGCCATGGCTTTCGAACTGCCGCCCCTGCCTTACCCGAAAAACGCGCTCGAGCCGCACACCTCGGCACAAACGCTCGATTTCCATCACGACAAGCATCATCAAGCCTACGTCACCAACCTCAACAACCTCGTCAAAGGCTCGCCAATGGAGAGCCAATCGCTCGAGGAGATCATCAAGGCCACTTATAGAGACTCGTCGAAAACCGGCATCTTTAACAACGCCGCGCAGGTGTGGAACCACACCTTCTTCTGGAACTGTATGAAGCCGAACGGCGGCGGCTCGCCGAGCGGACAGGTCGCGCAGGCGATCGACCGCGGCTGCGGCAGCTTCGATAAGTTCAAAGAGCAGTTCAAGGCCGCCGCTGTCGGCCAGTTTGGCAGCGGCTGGGGCTGGCTCGTCGCCGATGGCGGGCAGGTCAAGATCATGGCGACGCCGAACGCGGTCAATCCGCTGGCCGAAGGCCAGACGGCGCTGTTGACCTGCGATGTTTGGGAGCACGCCTATTATCTCGATTATCAGAACCGCCGGCCGGACTTCGTGCAGACGTTCCTCGATCACCTGATCAACTGGGACTTTGTGGCTCAGAACCTGTCGAAGGCACGGTAATCAAAAAGCCCCGCCTCGGCGGGGCTTTTCATAGATGCACGCCGGTATCGAGCAACACGGCCGTATAGTCACGATAGGTCATGCCGAGCGCTTGCGCCCGCGCGAGGCGCGCGAGCGCAATCTCGCGCGGCGGCGTCTTCCACGCCCGCGCATAGGCCTTCTTCCAACAGAACATGCGCCAGTCGGCGCCGGGATCGAGCGGCGGCCCGCGATTGTGGCCGATGCCGGGAGGCAGAAAATACGCCATGGTCGGCTCGCTTTTTGCTGGCCGACTCCGTGCAAAAAGCGAGCCGGGCAAGCCGAAGGGCAAAGCCCCGTCGGCAGGGGGCTTGCTCTACCGGGAACAGCAGGTCGGGCGGGTCACCCGGCCCGGCCGCGATGGGACTGCGTGGCGCCTATGTGCCGCTCCGTGTTGGCGCGAAATACCTGGTCGCCAAGCTGCTTTTGTTGCTCAGGCATCGCGTTATACAGATTCTCGAATGCCGGAATCAGCTTCTGCACCCGCTGTGCGTGCGCCTCCGCGAGCTGTGCATAGGACTGCAGGTTCTGCACCGCATTCATCGAGGAGAACTGTTCGGCCCGCTGCCTTAAAGCCTGGTCCATGTCACGCGCGTTCTGCCGCATCACCTCGGCAAACTGGTTCCATTGGGTTTCTTCAGCCGTGGTGATCTGCAACCGGGCATGCAGATCTTTGATGTAGCGTTCCACGCGCTCTTCCGCGTTTTTGCCTGCGACCGGGTGACCGGCCGTCGGAGAAGCAGCGACGGCAGGCGGTGGCGGGCTCGGCGTTTGCGCCGCGGGCGGTTGCGTGGATTGCGCCAGAGCGACCCCCGGCAGTGCCAGGAGTGCGGCCAGAGCTACAGAGATGAGATGGTTCGAAAGCAATTTCATCGGCCTCATCCTAAGCTAAGGACGTTGGTCATTCAGTAGCCATAGCCGTAGTAGACGGGCGGCGGCGGCGCGTAATAAGCGGGAGGCACTCCCCCGTAATAAACCGGCGGCGGCGGGTAATAACCGCCGTTCGACGCAATCGCGGCGCCCAGGCCAAGACCGATGAGCCCGCCGATGATTGCCGCACCGGCGGCGTTGCCACCGCCATGATGGTCGTGATGCCATCCGCCGTGCCAGTGCTCGGCATGAACGGCGGGTGCCGTTGCCAGACCTGCAACAAGCGCCGCGGTGGCCAGCAAACGTCCGTGAACAGCCATAATCTACTCCCTTCTCAGGCCGTTCTCCTAAACGTCTGCGCACAGCCGGCAGTTCCCGCAACCGGAACGGTTGCGGCCAAGCGGTTCAACCCGGCGGTAGCAGCGCCGCGGCGACCCGCCGATCCTCGGCGACGAGCACGTTGTAAGTGCGGCAGGCGGCTCCGGTGTCCATTATCTCGAGTGAAATTCGCGCTGCCCGCAGGGCAGCACGCAACGGAAGCGGTATCGGGGTCGTCGAGCGGCCCAGACCGAGCAGCAGGATTTGGACGCCGCCATCGTCGATTATCGGAGCGAGGCTCTCCCAAGTGACGGCCGAGGACGTTATGACTTCCCACGCCACCGTGCGGTCCGGGAAGACCAGCACCGGCCCGTTATAGATAATCCCGCTCACTCGAAAACCGCTCGGCGAGTAGCGCTCGATCACCTGCCGGCCAGCCGAAACGACGGGAGTAAGGTCCATCGGGGCCGCTGCGCGGCTTAACGCGCGGTGGGAGCGCGCGCCTGTGCCGCTTCGGTCGAGCGCGCGATCGCGACTCGGTTCGGCCGGACGTAATACAGGATCGGCGCAGCGATGAAGAGCGAGGAATAAGTGCCGATCACGACCCCCCACAGCATTGCGATGCTGAACCCTCGCAGCACCGGGCCGCCGAGGAACAGCAGCGCCAGGACCGCGAGCGCGACCGTGCTGACGGTCAGGATAGTGCGTGACAATGTCTCGTTCAGAGCAAGATTGATTAGATCGCGAAACGGCATTCTCGGGTGCTTGCGCAGCGCTTCGCGCACCCGGTCATAGATCACAACAGTGTCGTTCACCGAATACCCGGCAATCGTCAGAATCGCCGCCAAGGTCGTCAAGTTGAACTCGAGCTGGAGCAAGGCAAACAATCCGACCGTCGTCAGCACGTCGTGCAAGGTCGAGATCATGCCGCCGACCCCGAACTGCCATTCGAAACGGAACCAGATGTAGAGGGCGATCGCGAGCAGCGCGAGAACTGTCGCGATGACCCCGGCGCGGATCAATTCGCTGCCGACGCTGGGCCCGACGACTTCAACCCGGCGATAATCCACGCCGGTTCCGAGCGCCTGCCTCACCTTCTGGACCGCTTGTTCCTGCTCGGCGTCGCCGCCCGGCTGGCGCGGCAGGCGGATCAGCACGTCGGTCGGAGGACCAAACCCTTGCAGTGAGGGTTCACCGAGATGAAGGGCATCGAGCTTTTGCCGCATATCGGCGAGATCGGCCGGCCCGGTAGTCGAGCGGACTTCGATCAAGGTGCCGCCGACAAAGTCGATCCCGTAATTGAGCCCGACTGTCAAAAACAACACAATCGAAGACAAGGTCAGAAATAGAGAAAACGCAAAACCGACCCGGTGCCAGGCCATGAAGTCGATTTTTGGCGTGCGCCGAATGACAATAAGAGGTTTCATTTATCTCAGGAGGTCAAATCGGGATTGCCCGTGGTTTCCACTCGCGCAACCAGGTGACAATCAAGAGCCGCGTGACCAATATCGCGGAGAACAGCGAGGTCAAGACACCGATGCTGAGCGTCACGGCAAATCCTTTTACGGGGCCGGAGCCGAGCCAGAACATCAATGCGCCGGCCACCAGGGTTGTCACATGGCTGTCGAGAATCGTCCCAAAAGCCCGCTTGAACCCGGCGTCGAGCGCCGACAGCATCGTACGGCCGGCGCGTACTTCCTCGCGGATGCGCTCATAGATCAAAACATTGGCGTCGACCGCCATCCCCATCGTCAGCGCGATGCCGGCAATTCCTGGCAAAGTTAGGGTTGCACCGAGCAATGATAGACTGCCGAGCATCAAGCACAAATTGAAGATCAGCGCGATGTCGGCAAAGATGCCGAAGAGGCCGTAGAACAGGAACATGAAAACGACGACCAGCACGACCCCGACAATGCTGGCGATCGCCCCTGCATGGATCGAATCGGCACCGAGATCGGGGCCGACGGTGCGCTCTTCAAGGATCGTGATCGGCGCGGGCAAGGCACCGGCGCGCAGCAAGAGAGCGAGATCGCTCGCGGACTGTACGGTGAAGCTGCCGGAAATGATGCCGCTGCCGCCGAGGATCGGTTCTCGGATGACCGGCGCACTGATCACCTTGTTGTCGAGCACGATCGCGAAGGGCTTACCGACATTCTCGCGCGTCGCATCGCCAAAACGCTTGGCGCCGGCAGCATCGAAACGGAAGCTGACCACCGGTTCGTTGTTCTGAAATGTCGGCTGCGCATCGACGAGGGTATCGCCGCCGACCATCACGCGCTTGCGTACGACGTAAGCGGACGCTCCGGCGCGCGAGGCTCTTCCCTCCTCCGCCGGCAGGATCTCATCGCCGGGCGGCAGCCGCCCCCGGCGGGCGTCTTCCACCGAAACGTTGGTATCCACCAACTGGAAGGTGAGCTTGGCGGTGCGACCCAACAGAGCCTTGACGTGTTCAGGATTGTCGACCCCAGGAAGCTGCACGAGTATCCGGTCCGATCCCTCACGCTGGATCGTCGGCTCCTTGGTCCCTGTCTCGTCAATGCGCCGGCGGATGATTTCGATCGACTGATCGACCGCTTGTCGGCGCCGTGCTTCGGTCGCGACGGTGCTAAAGCGCATCGTCCCCGACCCGTCGGGAGCAATATCGATCGTGAGGTCCGGATCGATCTTGCGCAAAGCTTGCCGCGCATCTTCGATGCGGTCGGGCTCGCGGATCGTGAAGACGATCGCGTCGCCTTCGACGTTAAGCCCCGTATACCCGATGTTCGCATCGCGCAGCGCGTTGCGCACATTGTCGATCAGCGAGTTTAGGCGCTCGCGCTGCGCCGCCGCGACATCGACCTCGAGCAGAAGATAAGAGCCGCCGCGCAAGTCTAGACCCAAGGCTACCTGCTTGTGCGGCAGCCATCGTGGCAGCTGCGCCAGGAAGGACGGGCTGAACAGGTTCGGCAGCGATAATAGAACACCGAGCGCGCAGACCGCGGAGATCAGCGCGATTTTCCAATTCTCAAAATACAGCATGGGCTATTTCTCACGCGCCCGTGCCAAGGAGCCCGTCACCCGCTTCGCCGCACTCAGCACTCGCTCCCGCAATGCGGGAGGGGACGGATCCAACCCGCCAGGGCTGGGTGGGCGAGGGTTGGCCACAGGTTCATCTCGAAGTCCGTTATTTGGCCCTACTTTCGCTCGAGCTTCCGTCCTCTGCTTGGCGGCCTCGCGGGCGGCAGCGGGGTCAGGTTTGGCGAGCACACTGGTGATAGTACTGCGCAGAACGCGCACCCGCACACCATCGGCGATATCAACGATGACTTCCTCGGGACTGTCCACCCGCGCCACGGTTCCAATGATCCCGCCCCCCGTAACCACCCGATCGCCGCGCCGCAATGCGTCGAGCATGGTCTTGTGGTCCTTGGCTTTTCTCTGCTGCGGACGAATCAGCAGAAAATAGAATACGACGAAGATCAGAATCAGCGGCAGGAATTGGATAAGCGCGTTCTGGTCGAATATGCCTGTCCCTTGGGCATAAGCCGTGGAAATGAACATCGTACCGGGCCTCAATCGCGCGCCGCATCGGTCGTTGGGCGGCCTAGCCGCCGCCCCGCATATGGTATCGTGATTGCGGCCGGCCAATTGGTACGCGATGGGAGGGTAAACAGCAATGCCGGGGTCTGCCCGACGTTTTCGCGGGTCTCTGGCGGCTGTGATAGCGTCCGCCGCCCGCAACCTTCAGCATGCCCCGCCATCAATATGTCCAACCCCGATTTCTTGCCGTTCCTTCAACGCATAGCCGACGCGCTCGAGCGCTTGGCGCCCTCCCCAGCGCCTGCCTGCGACCTTGACGCCAGCGACGCCTTCGTATGGCATGCCGACTGCGGCTGGCTCGAGCCCGTTTATCAGGTGAACCGTATAGAGATAAAACTCTTACGCGGCATCGACCGGGTCCGGAATATTCTGCTCGACAATACCGAGCGTTTCGCTGCCGGGTACCCGGCCAACAATGTTTTGCTGTGGGGAGCCCGCGGCACCGGCAAGAGTTCGCTCGTCAAAGCCGCCCATGCAGCCGTGAACGAAAAACATCCGCATGCTCTTGCCCTTGTTGAGATCCATCGCGAAGACATTCCGAGCCTGCCTCGCCTGTTGTCGGTTTTGCGACCGAGTTCGCGGCGTTGCTTGTTGTTCTGCGACGACCTGTCCTTCGACCATGACGACACCAGCTACAAATCGTTGAAAGCGGTGCTGGAGGGCGGCATCGAGGGGCGGCCGGCCAACGTCGTGCTCTACGCTACCTCGAACCGCCGTCACCTGATGCCGCGCGACATGATCGAGAATGAGCGCTCGACTGCGATCAACCCGGCGGAAGCCGTCGAGGAGCGGGTCTCGATGTCGGACCGCTTCGGTCTGTGGCTCGGCTTTCACAGCATCGACCAGGAGACCTACTTTGCGATCGTGAAAGGATATGCCGAGCGCTACAACCTAGATCTGCCGCCGGAGCAGCTCAGGGCCGAGGCCAGCGAGTGGTCAATCACCCGCGGGTCACGCTCGGGCCGCGTCGCCTGGCAATACATCCAGGATCTTGCCGGCCGCCTCGGCAAGCCGCTCGCTTGAGCGGCTTCGAGCCCCTTCCTGGTTTGAGCGGGCGATTCGGCGTCCTGCCGCGCTACTGAGGTGAAGGGCCTTGGGCTTGCCTGAGGTGGGGCAAGGTTCTATGGCCGGAAAACAGCCGCGGCGCGGCGAAGTTGAGCCGGCGTTTACACTTCAGGCACTTCCTGCGGCTAAATTGTGTTCGCGCAATATCGGTAAGCCTCAGCACAAGAGAAATTGCCCCGATGCCCGTGGTCGTCTCGCTCGGTCGCCGCACCATCGCGCGGCTCGCCCTCTCCGCGATTGCTCTCGCCTTCGGATTGGGCCGAGCCACGGCGGCATCCGAAGTGACGGCGCCGGTCGAGCAGCTCCATACCGGACTGATCGCGATCATGAAGGCAGGCAAGGCGACGCCCTTCGGTCAGCGCTACGAGACGATTGCCCCTGTTGTCAGCCGGACTTTCGATCTCGATACAATTTTGCGACAAGTCATTGGTCCGCGTTGGGCCTCCCTACCCGCAGAGCAGCAAGCGGGTCTGGCGGATGCCTTCCGCCGCTATACAATTGCTTCCTACGTGGCCAATTTCGATGGCTACTTCGGCGAACGGTTCGAACTTATGCCCGTTGTCAGGACCGTTGGCAGTGATCGCGTGGTCGAGACGCGGATGGTCACAGGATCGGGGAAGACGCACGCGCTCGACTACGTGATGCGGCAGGAAGCGGGCGGCTGGAAGGTAGTCGACGTGCTGGTAGAAGGATCGATAAGCCGCGTGGCGGCGCAACGTTCCGAAATGCGCTCCTTGCTCGCCGATGCTGGCGGCGCCGGTCTTCTCGTCAGCCTGCGACAGAAGACCGCCCAGTTATCCGGGGGCATTTTGCAGTAGCGGTACCGTCGCGAAGACACTATCTCCTGCCTTAGCCGATTACTGGGATGCTTTCCCAGATCGGCTGAGTTAACCCCCGCAGGCCGAGACGGCCGCCGTCAACCGCCGCATGCGACACCGCCTCGGTTCGATGACATTTTCGGCACTGCTCGTCGACTTGGTCGATTTCTGCCGCCGGACTGCCTTGCTCGTTATCTTGGCGGGCATAAGCCTGGCGATTTTCTCCGGCTGGTACGCGGCACATCACCTCGGCATCTCCACCGACACCGACGAGATGTTCGCGGCAAGCCTGCCATGGCGACAGCGGGCCGAGGCCTTTAAGAAGCTGTTTCCTCAGTTTCAAGACCTTCTGGTCGCCGTCATTGACGCAAAAGAACCGGAAGAAGCCGACGCCACCGCCGCTGCGCTTGCCCAGGCGTTGGGGGCTGATAAGGAGCACTTCCTAACCGTTCGCCGGCCGGACGCGTCCCCCTTCTTTGAGAAAGAGGGGCTTCTGTTCCTGGATACAGGTAAACTGGAGCCACTGATCGATCGCATGATCGACGCCCAGCCTTTTCTCGGAGAGCTGGCAAAGGATCCGAGTGCCCGAGGCCTATTCGCAGCGCTCTCGCTGCTTGGCAAGGGGGTGGAGGAGGCGCAGGTCAACCTCGCGCCTTACCAGACGGCGTTGGACGGCTTTCATCGCGCGATGGCTGATGCGCTCGCCGGTCATCCGCATCCGCTTTCCTGGGTTCGGCTGCTCGGAGGCGAGGTCGCTGATCTCGCCGGGAAATACAAGTTCGTGCTTGCCCAGCCCAAGCTCGACCATACCAAGCTACAGCCCGGCGGCGCGGCGACACAGGCGATCCGAGACGCCGCCAGCAATCTCGAATTCGTAAAATCTGGCGACGCGCGGGTGCGCATCACCGGCAATGTGGCCCTTGCCGACGAGGAGTTCTCGTCGGTTGCGGAGGGCGCTGTCACCGGGCTGATCGGCAGCACGGTATTGATCGCGCTCTGGCTATTTCTGGCCGTTCGCTCGTGGCGGCTGATCGCGCCGATCCTGATGACGCTCGGGCTGGGCCTGATGCTCACGCTGCTGTTCGCCGCCGCTGCGGTCGGCACTTTGAACCTCGTCTCGGTCGGTTTCGGGATCCTTTTTGTCGGCATCGCGGTCGATTTCGCGATCCAGTTTTCGGTGCGCTATCGCGAAATGCGCCTTGCTTTCCCGGACCCCGCGCGGGCATTGGCGGAAACCGGGCGCAGGGTCGGCGGACAGATCCTGGTGGCGTCGGCGGCGACAGCGGCGGGGTTTCTCGCCTTTGTGCCGACCGACTTTCGCGGCGTGGCGGAGCTTGGGCTGATCGCCGGCGTTGGCATGCTGATCGCATTTTGCTGCACGCTGAGCTTCCTTCCGGCAGCGATTACTCTGCTGCGGCCTCACGGCGAGAGCGCGGAAGTGGGCTTCCACTGGGCGGCGCGGCTGGACGAAACCGTACACCGTCACCGCAGACCACTGCTGGCGGTTTTCGGCATCCTCGCCTTGCTGGGCCTCGCGCTGCTGCCGCGGATCGGCTTCGATGCCGACCCGTTGCATACCAAAAACCCGCATACCGAGGCGATGCAGACTTTGTACGACCTCGGGGATTCGCCGGTGACTAACCCGTTTACGGTGGACATTCTGGCGCCGAACCCCGCAGCGGCGGCTGATTTGGCGGAGAAGCTGCGGAAGCTGCCATTGGTTTCCGGTGTGTTGTCGATCAACAGCTTCGTGCCGGAGGACCAGAAGCAAAAGCTGGCTCTGATCTCCGATGCCGCCACTTTGATCGGCCCGAGCCTCACCCCGATCGATACGCCACCGCCGCCGACAGTCGAGGAGATAAGAACGGCGGCCGAGAAGGCTCACAACAACATTGCGCCGGCGCTCGCCAAGCTGCCGGCCGATCATGTTCTAGCGGCAATCGAGGGTGATCTGGCCGAGCTGGCGGCGGCGCCTGGCGCAGTCGTGGGTGCCGCCGACAAATCGCTGATCCGCTTCTTGCCGGCGGAACTCGACCGCCTGCGGACGTCGCTGACGGCAGAGCCCGTTACACTGGCGACCATTCCGCCGGACTTGGCCCGAGACTGGCTCCTGCCGGATGGGCGGGCGCGCGTGCAGGTTCTGCCGAAGCCCGAAGCCGGCAATACCAAGGGGCTTGCCGATTTTGTCGCCGAAGTTAGGGCAGTGGCGCCCGACGCCGGAGGCTCGGCGGTGACGATCGAGGAAACCAGCGCCACGATCGTCGGCGCCTTCCGCTCAGCGGCGATCTACGCTGTCCTATCAATTGCCGTCATTCTGTTCATCGCATTGCGGCGCGTGCTCGATATGTCCTTGGTATTGGCGCCGCTCCTGCTGTCGTCGCTGATGACGGTGATCGTCATCGTGCTCGGTGGGCTGCTGATCAACTATGCAAATATCATCGCCTTGCCGCTGCTGCTCGGTGTCGGTGTGTCCTTCAACATCTATTTTGTCATGAACTGGCGAGCGGGGCAGACTTCGATGCTGGGATCGGCGACGGCGCGCGCAATCCTGTTCTCGGCATTAACGACCGGCACCGCATTCGGATCACTTGCGCTTTCGGCGCACCCGGGCACGGCAAGCATGGGGACATTGCTGCTGATCAGCCTCGGCTGCACCCTGGTGGCGAGCCTCGTTTTCATTCCGTCGCTTCTCGCCACCGTACCCCGCCCCTGCGGAACGAGCGTGGCCCGCGGCTGACGCCGCGTGCTCGGGCTAGCTGCCGGCCAGCGCCAGTTCTGGGGCGGCGCTGGTCTGGAAATACGGCATGATTTCACGCGCAAAGCGGCGCAGGCTGTCGCGGCCGCGCACTCCGCCTCCTGAGCCGCCGCCGTTGATCAGGATGTAGCCGACGCCGGCATCCCGCAGCACCTCGAGCCGGTGCGCTATCTCGTCGGGATTGCCGTAAATTGCGCTGTTCACATTGACCGTACGAGGGTCGCCGGTCGCCCGATCCGGCCCGCCATGAACGGTGCCGTCGGGCCGGGTCGCCAATTTCAGTTGGCGCATACGGTTTTGCAGTCGGCGTTCCAGCGCGGCCTCCTTCTCGGCTGCGCTGTCTGTCACGAAGAAGGCGCGGGTGACGCCGACCTGCATCGGATCGTAGCGGCGTCCGCTCGCCTCGACCGCTTCCCGGTAAACTGAGATCGAGCGCGCGACATCTTCTGGCGGAGCATATTGACCGAGCAGCAGATTGTAGCCCTGCTCGGCCACCCGGCAGACCGAACTCTCGCCGCCCGCTCCCATCCAGATCGGCGGGTGCGGCTTCTGCGCCGTCGGCGGCTCGACGACGACGTTGTCGAAATGCCAGTACTTGCCGTGATGCGAAAACGGTTCGCCGGCAGTCCACGCCTTGAGGATCACATCGAAGCATTCGGCGAAACGCGCGTCGGCCTCCTCCATCGGCACGCAGAAGCCGGCGAATTCGTTATACCGGTAACCCTTGCCGATGCCGAAATCCAGCCGCCCGCCCGAGAGCAGATCGAGGGTCGCCGCCTGCTCCGCTAACAGCACCGGATTGTGCCAAGGCAATACGATGACTGCGGTGCCGAGGCGCAGCTGCCGGGTGCGGGCGCCCAGCCAGGTCAGCAGGTTCAACGTCGCCGAAACCTGGCCGTAGCCGGTGAAATGGTGCTCGACGACAAAAGTGCTGTGGAAGCCGAGCGCTTCCGCCTCGACGTTGTAGTCGATGAAATCGCGAAAGCCCTCGCTGCTGTCGAACTCGGGGCCGCCGCGCCGTGCCGCTGCGCTGCCAAAGAGACCGAACTGCATTCTTCCACCCTCCGCTGGGCCCGAGCCTAAACTGGCCGTTTCCAGCCGAGCCAGTCGCAGATCGCCTGTCCCATCACGAGTTCCTTGTCGCGGCCCTGAAGCCACGGCAATTCCTCCGTGAACATCGTCACGCATTGCCGGTAGGAGCAGGGCAT